>NZ_JGCK01000066.1:0-6348 GCF_001639905.1 Kosmotoga sp. DU53
GGTAAATAACCTTCGTTGGAATACAATTCCTTCTTTTTCTTTCTCACTATATGCTCTTACCGTACGTTCGCTGAGCGGAAAATTCGGATATTCCTCACATAGTCTCTTGTAAATCCTTCTAGCAGTATGACGTTGTTTTGCCTTTACCTTTTTATCTTCTTCCAGCCATTCATCTATTTTGGGCTTGTACGGATCGAGCTTGGAAGTCCTCTTTCTACGTTGAACATACTCGTTGAAATCATCCATTTCGTCATATTTCTTCACCGTTCTGAAATCGTGGCCAGTTTCGTTGGCTATATTTCTTAGCGACTTCCCTTTAAATTCACGTAGATATTTGATATGATGTACCTGGATCATTGTCAGCACTCCTTTCTAACCCCCTTTAACTGTTTTGGTGTGCAATTAAAGGGTAATGGATTTTCCGGATGCTGGCAATGATCTTTTTCTTTCCCTTACCGCTGGATTTTTATCCTGCCACTTGCTGTATTTTTATGGTTCTTCCGTAAATTTACTGATTTAACCAATGAAAAAGAGTAGAATCGAAGCATGGACAAAAAACTATGATAAGGCAGATGATGTAAATGCAAGAACTATTGAAAACACTGGATCCAGATTTGGTATTGGTAGAAGCTTTTATTGACGATAAAAAAATAGAACTCCATGCGAGAAAAGAGACTTCTGAAGAGGCTTGCCCATATTGTGGCGAAAAATCGAGGGGTGTCCACTCCGTATATCATAACAATATCTCTGATTTACCCGTTCAAGAAAAGCTATTGACAATCATACTGGAGCGGAGAGTCTTTTTTTGTAAGAATCCCGAATGTGACCATGCGCGATTCCCGGAAACACTTCCTTTTGCCACCAGGTATGGAAGAAGAACAATCAGGTTGGATGAAAAAATCAGAGAAATCGCATTGAACATGAGTGCTCGTAGTGCAAAGAAAGTTATTAACAAAGGGATAGCCAGGATTTCGGATGACACAATTTTACGGATATTAAAAAAAACAAGTTAGTTGTAAACACCCGAGTCAAGAGAATCTGCATCGACGATTTTGCCATAAAGAAAGGCCACACATATGGGACAGTGATGGTCGATCGAGATACGTCACAGGTTGTAGATATCGTTGCCTTTCGTGATACGAAAGACGTCACCGAATGGTTGAAAGGATATCCGGATATAGAAGTGGTATCACGTGATGGTTCGATCAGCTATGCAAAAGCCATAGAAGAAGCATTTCCTCAGGCCATACAGGTTAGTAACCGATTTCATTTAGTCAAGAATCTCACCGAAGAAGCCAAAGAATACATAAAACGGACCCTACCCAGGAAAATCAAAATGAGCGGCATGACTGAATTTCCTGAAGAGAACTGCCTTGAACCGAAGAACAAATGCACTCGCCTGGAAATGTTACAAATGCAACGAGAGAAAGAGAAGAACAAAAAGGTTCAAAAGGTTAAGAAACTCTTCTTCAAACGAGGTTATTCATCTAGAAAGATAGCCATAGAATTAGGATTATCACCGAGAACAGTTTTAAAGTACATAAAGTACGAAGGCAAAATGATTCACGGGTCAAAAGGTGCGAGCAAAAGAAGCAACCTCGATCCTTACAAGGATACCATCATTGCGATGAACCTGGACAGGGGAACAACAATGGAAATCTTCCGAACCATTTGCAAAGAAGGATACAGGGGTTCTTATTCCAACTTGAAGACATTCTTAGCAAAACACAACAAGGAATCGGGGAGAAGAAACAGAAATCCACCGACGACACCGATTCTGGAGAGGAGACATTTGATCACTCTGTTGTACAAAGATATTTCGAAACTCAAAGAAAGCGAACAGAAAAAAGTACGAATCTATATTGAGGGTAACGGAGATCTGCAGAAGGTCTATTCAGCGATAAAGGAATTTAGACGAATCCTGGCTCAAAAAGATACCAACAATCTTGAAAAATGGATAGAAACAACGAAGACATATTCAATTCCGGAACTCAATCACTTTGTCCACGGGATTGAAAGAGACCTGCCGGCTGTGAAGAATGCGGCTAGACTGGACGATAACAATGGACTCATAGAAGGAATCATAAACAAGATTAAAGTGATCAAGAGAGTTATGTACGGAAGATGTTCGTTTGAACTGCTGAGGTTGAAGGTTCTTATGCTTTAGTTCATAACTTTTGCGGAAGAACCATTTTTATTTTGCCATACACAGTCAAGAATCTTTCCAAACCAAGAATACATACGCTTTTATGTATAATAATACTACTACATCAGGAGAACGAAATGAGTCAATTTCTTTTGGCCCTGACGAGTCAATTTCATACCACATATACATCATCTTTTGAGAAGTTGTGCAATAAATCTGCCTTTGGTGTATTATAATTTTTTTATAAAGAGCAGCGGAAAAATAGCTATGATCATTTGGTGTTAAGCGTTTCAACGATTATCATCAGTTTTTATTCCGCTGTTTTTTGCTTTACCAAATTGACGGAACCTTTCAGAGGAAAATGCTTGAAGACGAAGGGGTGGCTAAGTGAGGTTAGTAAAAGTTAGGTCAAGAAGGGATATAAGAAACTTTGTTAGACTTCCCTTTGAGCTTTATAAGAATACACCGCAGTGGATACCGCCGCTGAATACTATTATAAGAAATGTTATTACAAAAGGTTCCCCGGTTATGAGTGTTGACAGAGAGTTTTTTCTTGTTATGGATGGAAGGCAGCCTGTTGCACGTCTTGGGGTGTATATCAATAGAAATGTTATTGAACATGGCAACCGTGCAGGATCCTTCACTCTTTTTGAGAGCTACAACGATGTTTATGTAGCGGACCTGTTGTTTCATGCGGCCGACAATTGGTTCAAAGAAAGAGAAATTGTGAGGTATATCGGTACGGATTCTCCGACAAATGGAGACGATTACAAAGCCATATTGATAAGAAATTTTGACGATCCACCTTTTGTAAACGCGAACTATAACCTTCCGTATTACCAGGAACTTCTGGAAGAGATTGGCTTTAAAATGTATAAACGTTTCGCCTGTTTCAAATACGATCTAACAAAGCCCATTGACGAAAAACATGTCAGGCTGATCGAAGAAGCAAAAAAACGTTATGATTTTAGAATAGTTGCGCCTGATATGAAAAACCTTGATAAAGTTGCCTGGGATTTGAGGTTGATAATGGAAAACTCGATTCCGGATGAATGGATCGAAGCAAGACCCCCTTCTTATGAGGAGATGCTAAGAATTGTAGATGACATGAAGAAGTTTTCTGACCCGGAGCTCATAGCTATCGCTTATCATGGCGATGAGCCTATCGGTTTTGTCGGTAGCTCCCCTAATTATAACGAGATCCTTAAGGAACTCAGGGGCAGGCTTTATCCTTTCGGGTGGTTGAAACTATCAAGGAAAAGAAAAAGCATAAAGACTTTCAGATTGTTTGTTGTTTTTGTTGTGAAAAACTTTCAGGGTAAGGGCGTTTCTTTTGCTATGTACTATCATGTTTTACAGAATGCCATCAGGAAAGGTTATGTCAGGGCTGAAGGTGGAAACGTTGATTTTGAAAACAAGAAAAGTTTTCAAGATGCTCTTGCTGCCGGTGGTGAACTTTACAAGGAATATGCAACTTTTGAAAAGATCATAAAACCCGGGTGATAATTCCCGGGTTATCAATTCAGTTTATCCTGTTTGATTGAATTTATGATGATTTTAAATTTTCCAAAATATCGACGACTTTTGAAACTCCACCGAGACTCAACGGTTTTTCACTGATTTTTTTATCATTATCGCTGTACGCTGGATTTGTCTTAAATTCTGAACGATTTATTTGATCTTTTTCCTACTTTACTACGGAATCTACTGTTTAAGTGTACAGTGAATCATTGTACAAAACAGTTTTATTGCCCGTGATAAGGAAAATAAGATGGTTTTTGTGAATTCTCTAATGTCATCCTGGAGGAAAAGTGATTAATATCACCGATTTGCTTCAATTTGTACGCCCTTATTATGAAAGCAAAGATATCATGCACGATTTATCGCATGTTGAAAGGGTGCTCAAAACAGCGAACAGATTAGGAAAACCCATGAAGGCGAAATAGATCGCGAGGTATTGATGATAGCCGCTTATTTTCATGGGTTTATATATAAAGACGAAAAGACGGATAAGAGAATGGTTGAAAGCTGAGGGCTTATCCAACGATAAAATCGATAAAATCGTTCAAGTTGCGTGGGAATCTCAGAAGAAGGAAATACCAGGAACCTTAGAGGGAAAAATTCTTCACGATGCCCATATGATAGAGGGTGGGAAGACGTTCCTGATAGTTAAGTCATTGATAACCGGTTCGGTGCGGGGACAAACGTTAGAGGAAACGATTGAATACATAGAGAAAAACATATTGGGAAAAGGACAATGTTATCTTACTGAGGCGAAAGAAATATATGCCGAGCAACAGAAATTTGCCAGAGAATTCATCCGGGACTTAAAAGAGGGATTAGAGTGATTGGTTATTAAATCAATCCTTCTTCTATACAGTTTTCGAAGATTTTCACCAATTCTGCGTCGTATTTTATACCCGCTAAAGATTTAAGCTCTTCCAATGCTTTTTCCCAGCCCAAAGCATCTCTGTACGGTCGTTTGGAGGTCATAGCATCGAAACTGTCAACAATGGCGATTATTTTGGCTTCTATAAGTATTTCGTCTCCTTTTAGGCCGTCAGGATATCCGGAACCGTCGATTCGCTCATGGTGCTGTCTTATTACCTCAGAAATACCTTCAAGAAACGTTCCCTTGACCATTTCTGCGCCATCTATCGGGTGCCTCTTAATATATTCGAATTCTTCCGGTGTCAATTTACCGGGTTTTTTCAATATCTCATCAGGGATGTTTATTTTGCCTATATCATGAAACAAAGCTCCCATTAAGAGCCTTTCCATTTTTCCTTTGGAAAGACCCAATTTATTTCCGAGCACATACGCAAGGTCCCTCACCCTTTTGCCATGTCCGTGGGTATAAGCATCTTTTTCTTCAACACGATGCATTATTTTTTTTAATTCAGAAATGTCCTTGCTGAGATATTTAAAAATTGGTTTTGAGGTGACATATAGAAGGGTTGTAGGTTCGAGGGTTTTTATCTCAACAGGAGAGGTTATATTATGAGCATAAAAATAATCTCCGGACTTGAGGATTATATCATTTTTTCCTTCCTGACTACATATGAGTTTACCTTTGAGGATAAAGAAAAATTCCAATAATTCACCGTTATTAAAAGGTTCTATAAAACTTATGGTATTTTCCTTAATCTCTTGAATGAGGATTTCAATGCCGTCTCCATGCGCGATTAACGAAAGAGATGCGCTTTTTTGTGCTACTTTTTCGATGTATTTATCTGAACTTTTTGCAAAAAAGCCAAACATAATTTTCCTCTCTTTTTATGTATTTGAAATATCGCAAGGTATATTAGGAGCGACTTTTATAGTAGTTTATCATATAAACATTATGTGATTGATGAACTTTTAGTACACGAAAAAGGCTCCGCGTAATGCGGAGCCTTTTTAATAAGGGAGTAAGTTAATCATCTATAACCCTAAGAGGGTCAACTATAAAAACCTGGTTCCCAAGAACTACTTCAACAGGGTAGCATTCAACCTTTACCCCGAATATAGCAGCTGTTCTTATAACTGATTCTGATATCGCACTTGTACTGGAAACAAGAGATTGTCCAAGTTTTTGAATTGCTTTGTTGTAAGCATCAGTCAGTTTAGCTATCAGTTCTTCATTGTCTCCAGCTGCTTCTACAGCGTTGTCGTATGCTTCGGTAATTTTGTTTGCTGCGATAATGGCCTTTTCAATCATGGTTTCAATGGTTGCGTTTGCCTGATCAACCATACGAATCACAAGATCATAGCTGTCAGCGAAGGTTACAGAACTAAAACTGACTAACAGAGTAGCGATTGCTATAATTACGAGCAATCTCCTTTTCATTTGTACACCCCCTATGATATAGTGATTAATGCAATCGTCTAAAGCAAATATACCATACATATGCTCAATTCTTAAATGAAATAATAGTTACTGCGTATGTTTATTTTTTGTATCTAAACACTCTAATCATTAATGTAAATTTAATCATTATTTATGACTGTTTTTTGTCTTCAAAGTATTAGGGTGTCACGAAAAAAAGCGGGCCTCCCAAGTTCCAATGGTGGTACCATTGAAATAGCCCAAAACAAGAAAGGAGGCCCAAATAAATGGTACCACAAGAACTCACAAAAAGCGATATTGTAAAGATTATTGAGCAGTTAGACAAGCTTTTGCCTTCTAACTCGTTAACAAACAAGGCAGAGGTAGAAAGAAA
>NZ_JGCK01000037.1:0-9828 GCF_001639905.1 Kosmotoga sp. DU53
ATCCCGGTGAGTCTTGTTACCTCACGAATAGAACCATATTCCTGATAGAGCCGTTGAATCTCTTTGACCTCGTACACGTTTTTCACCCCTCGTATACCTCCTTGAGCAGATTGTTTCTATTATCTCGCTCAAGAAGGTCTTTTTTTCCACGGGGTAACGGGTCAATTTTCTATGGCCCTGGGGGGTCAATTTTATTTGACCACATACACCATCTCAGGAAATTCCTAACAGCTTCCGTAGAAATGAAATTAGCATCAAAGTAGAGATACAAAATGCGCAAACTTCTGACTCTTGTACCAGGAAAACCCGAAAATGAAATAACCATGCTCTCATGACCCTTATCGAATAAAGAAAAGAAGACTTCCGTAAAAGCAAAAACTTTCTGGCGTATTGCAAGTTCGGAATAACTTGTCTCCTCGTTAATATAAGGATTCACATAATGCAGGACATTTTTAAGTTTGTTAACTATTGCTACTGCTTCGTCTTCCGTAAGTACTCTGAATGTATAGTTATCCACCTTTTTTGTGTAATAAAGAGAAATTAGTGGATTCTCCTTTTTCCATTCAATCAACCCAAGACGCCACAAACTGTGAAGTATATTTATAACATCTTGCACTACTCTATCCCTGGTTGCTCCCTGATACTCTTCTAATATCTTCTTCACGATTCTACCCACAGAGTTCTTGCCGTTGCAAAGCTCAGCAATGAATCTAGCAGTATCGTTTAGTTGTAATTGCTGAGTTTCTGGATGCCTTCTACTTAAGAATACCAAACTTCCATTTTCTTCTTTCCTTTTGTATACGAGATTTTCTTCAATAAATCTGGGTGTACTATCGAGTATTCTGTTCATTTTTCCACCTCCTGATGAGAGAACCACAAATTTACAAAAATGAAGTAAAAAGTTGAAAAAAATAAGGAGAGACTGTTCGGCTTCGCTTTCCACTACATCTGAGTGTCTGCAACTCCAGCGCTTCTTGTTTTTTGAAATCGCTCAAAGTGCCTTGTATTCTTATCGCAATGCATTACCCCCATCTTTTCTTCATCTTTTTTGTCAAGCAATCACGATCACGATGAATGTTTAAATGCTCATCACTTTGAAGCGTAAAAAGGGACTCTTTCAGACCTCCTGAATTCAATAAATCCGTCGTAAAATAATGGTTTAAGAAAGTTCAAGACGTCCGCAGAGGTCACAGATAGATCTGAACATAAATCTGGAAGAGCAATTGCTCCGTTATCAAAAATACTTTTCAGTATCCTTGCTTTGTATCCATCAACTTTGTACTTTCTTTGCAGCGTTTCACCTAATCTATAAAACCTTGTCAAGAAAGCTTTATCTTTTTCCAAGTGCATCAGCGTATCTTGACTAACCACAACATAGTATTCTTTGAAAGCTTTTTGGATATTTAGTAAAAACATTTCAAGCTCTTTCAAGGCACGCTCACATCTTTCGGAAATTTCATCTAAAAACCCCTTTTGGAGCAAACTAACTGGGCAAGGCATACACCAATCTTCATAGTAGCATTGAGAACAAATATAAGGTTTCCGCAGTTTTATTAATTCACTAACACTGTTAATAAAATCATCCATTCGTTTTTTGTCTTTTTCTTCAATAAACTCTTTGTTTAAGAGATCGATCATTGGGAGCCTGCCAACATTTGCCTCTTTATCCAAAATAGCGACACATGGAATAATACAGCCGTTTGGAAGTAGCGAAAAATTCCCGTTTAATACACCACACCTTGGTGGCAATGGACATAAATCCGTACCATACATGATATTGTAGTAAACTGCTTCAGGAGGAAACAATGATTTGGAATTGAGATAATATCTCTTATAGTCTAGGGATAAGTACTCTTCCAAAATAATTTCCCACGCTTCTAAAAATTCTTCAGATGATAAAGCTATATCTGGGTTCTCCCGAGCATTTCCCTCCAATAAAAGCCCACCTATAACCACCATATCAACTGGAAGTGAATTGAAAAATGCAGGTATCTTATGAACTTCTAATTTGTTCTTCCTATTCAAAGTCATTTGAATAACAATGGGCACGTACCTTCCTGGTTCCATAACATTTTTCAGATTATTTAGCGCCTTTAAAATCTGAACAAACGTTCCTTTACCACGTATATAATCGTTCGATGTATCGCTAATACCTTCCATGCTTATATTTATTGCACCAACACCGCTATTTACAATTTTCTCTGATAGTGTAATATCCCGAAGTAATACACCATTTGTAACAAGTTCAGTATAAATCCCTTTCAATGAACAGTAAAAGATAAGCTTGTCAAGTTCTTTAAACAATGTTGGTTCTTTCGTTGTGAAATTTACTTTTTTAACCCCAATACTTGCTATCTTATTCACTATTTTCATTGCACTGTCAAGATCAAGCTCCTGGAAACTATCTAATTTACTCCCTACAAAGCAGTGCTTGCAATTGAGATTACATTTTGGTTCAATTTCCCATCTTATACTTGAAATTTGCAAGCTGTTGAGCATGGTATCACTCACCCCAAAAAGTATGAATATACAACCAGATCAGCTGTATAAAATTCGCCTTCTAATACAATTTCTTTGGTAAAGCCCGATTTCCTTAACAAATCAGTCAATTCTTTTTGTCCAGTTACGTTTTTTTCTATTTTTAGATTAACTTTAACTTTGCTTATGACCGGATGTGCTTGGGACAAATTATGTATAGAATCAACGAGGAATTCTTCTGCTTTTGAAGGCCGGTTTCTACTTGCAAATAACACCAAGTCTGCAGACTTGGAAAAACTTCCAGGTGACGGTAATTGATAATATGAAACCTTGTGAATTTTCCCATCTACAAATTCGCTGTAAACATAAATAGAGTAATTGAAAAACTTCTCCCGAATATAGAGATCATTAAACACCTGTTTGTACACAAATGGACTCAAGTAATTTAAGCCTTTGCTGAAATTGGATTTATTTATAAACTCTATTAACGGCCTAATATCAGCATCTGATAATGCCCTTCTAATACTACTTTCCATCATTTTCTGGCACCTCCGCAATTTCTCTTGTTTCAGATAAGCCAAACAAATCTTCTGGTTTAAGATTCCACACATTTTCTTCTACTACATCTATATTCACACTTTTTTCCCAGTAGACTTCTGGAACCTTATAACCTTGTCCTTGGAGATCTAAATCTTCGATTGATTTTACTCGATCTGCAAGCCATCTAACTACAGATGCATTCCAAATTTTCGACAACCCATGTTTCCAATAATTCATAATGCTATGTTTTCTGATATTTCCAAATGTTATAGGCAAATAAGGAGAAATGCGCAAATAACCATACGCGTCTATTCCCACAAACGGATCATAACCATTTTCTCTATATTTTGACCTTATAAGATGGTCTACGGGATCTCCCCATTCAATACGCATTCCACTTTTGGCAGCCTTTTTTAACTGTAACATTTGCAATCGTACTGCGATTTTTCTATAGTCATGATAGCTTGGAACGTTTCCTTTCAAATTTCTCTTAGCTCTTCCTATCAACATTAACGGCTGCATTCTAAAGTCCTCTACTCCTAATTCTTCGCAAATTTCTATTAACTCTTCTATTTCTCCTAAATTTTTCAATGTTGGTGTGCAAGCAACTCCAACTTTAATCCCAACTTCTTTAAGATTCTGTATCGCGAGAATGGCATTATAATAACTACCCCTTTTGTTTCTTAGCCAATCATGAGTTTCAGGTTTTGCACCGTCAAGGCTAACTTGCACAAACGAAAAACCAGCTTCTCGGAGATCTTTGGCAACTTCTTTACTCAACAATTCGCCATTTGTAACCATATTTACAACTGTTTGTCCTCCGGTTTTACGTACAATATTATTGCAACAACGACAAACTATTTCTTTTCTGAGAAGAGGTTCTCCTCCACAAAAACATATAACATTTGGCTGTATTTCTGCAATCTGCTCCGATAGATCTAACAATTCTAAATCAGTTAATTCTGGTTCTAAGGTATTTTCACTACTCCCATTGAAACAGTGGAGACATCGCATGGTGCATCTATATGTTACATCTAAAGACATTATCACAGGTTTTGGAGTGCAGTTCTTTATTTTAATCACCCCCTATATAATTTTTCCGCGGGATTTAACCAGTGCCGATTGTGATGGAATGAAAAATGAGTTAGCCATCAATTTGTGGGTTACCACAATGAAAAAAGTGACAGACACTCTTTTCTAAACAACAACTTTCGGTTTTCTCACCTCCGAAGAGGATTTTTTCTTGCATTTCCAATGTTCTTGAAAAATCCACCTCTAACGTATCAGAAGAGATAAAAGCTTTGTTCAAACATTTCCTGCTGTCGATTAGGTAATAATCCAAAACTATCTGTGTATCTTGATTGCTGCTGAGTTTTTCGAATTTTTCCTCAAGCTTTTGAAAATGGATTTCTTCCCGTTTTCCAAGCCTTCTTTGGCACCTTAGAGAAACCTGTCGCGCCATTTGTAATACTGAGCTTGTGAAATTCCATGTTCTCTGCAGATTTGAGAAACGCTCTTTTCTCGACGAAGTTCTTCCAGAATTATTGCCAGCTTTTCTTCTGCCGGGGGTTTCTACGCCATTAACTGCACTCTTTGTCTTTATTCTGGTTCTCTACTTTTTACCTGTTCAATTCTTCAGGGGAGCAGTATATAGTTTTTGTTCCATATTTGGGAGTCGAAGGAAATTCATCAATCCTTTCTAGCAAATAGCTTCAATATTTCAATAGAGTCCTCTGGACAGAAACCGTAACTATCGGAGATGTTTTCTCTTCCAGATATTGATCCATCGAAGGGTTTTTCGACACATTTTGAACATAGCCTGCATTCTTCTGTGGAAAGGCTCAAATCCCATTTTGTAGATTTAGAAAAAATATTGCTTTCCAGAAAACAATTACCTTTTCCGGATAGTATTACTGCAACGTGGTTGCGATAGAAAATATTCTCCGATAAACCTAGTTCCAAGACATCAATAAACTTTGCACCAATAACATTTTCGGAAAATTCGTTGTTCTGACTGTATAGCGTATCTACGTTGCTTACAAGAAGACCTGTTCCCATGTGTTTTACCAGGTTGTTGGTGAATTCTATGTTATTAGCTGCTGATACAAGCAACGCTGTCCCACGGTATGTGAAACCTCCTTGGATTTTTTCCCTAACACCATTGAATACCGAGGTAGATATC
This sequence comes from Kosmotoga sp. DU53, assembly GCF_001639905.1. Lineage (NCBI taxonomy): Bacteria > Thermotogati > Thermotogota > Thermotogae > Kosmotogales > Kosmotogaceae > Kosmotoga > Kosmotoga sp. DU53. Next base: position 5,201 of record NZ_JGCK01000037.1, read on the forward strand.
GAAAGCGATCCACCAGAAAATAATATAGCGGTGCCGGAGGTCTCAAACTTACAATTTCTGAAGCTCACGTTGCTCATTATAATTTGAAAAAGCCTTCCATCCCCTCTGAATTTTATCCCCTCAAATTTTAGTTCATCAGAACCAATAACAACGATCATGGGGATTTCCGAATCAACTGGTTCAAAATAAACTTTTCCTTTCTCACCAACTATCTCAAGGGATTTGTTTATGACAGCTTTTGTATTATAAACACCTGGCATGACTTTAATAATGTCACCATTTTGAGCGATATCAATAGCTTTTTGAAGTGAATTTATGTCACCTTCTGGATTGACTGTTATCGTTCTTCCCATCTCATCTGCAATCAAAAGTGTTGAAAGAACCAGTAAAACTGTGAAAAGCATTAATGATTTTCTTAATGACATACCTGTCCCCCCCATAATTCACATTAAAAAGCTTTGCTTCAAATTCAGGCCTACTTCACGGCGACAGCATGTCTCATAAGGAGTATCGAGAAGTGAATACCAACTACATGGATAAATCGTTACACATTCATATTCACCAACACAGGTTTCAGGATAGGTGCACTGTGCGAGACAATATGCAGTACATGCTGCATAACAAACAGCATTTGTTCCACAAGTAGCACATCCTACTACACATGATGCGTAACAGGTCCAATCAGTGTATGCAGGGCGTACTTCTGTGCACCAACATTCAGTGCGGGGTTCAGTTATACTGTCGTCACATTCTACTCGAAGTGGAATTATACTTTCTACAGAAAACAATACTGTTGAAACCATAATTAGAAGAACAAAAACCATCCTTCTTAACATACGAATCCCTCCTTTTGTTTCTTTATTTCCTAAGTACATGTGCCTTCGACCCCCAAATATGTGACAAAAGCTATTTGTTTTCAGGATATAAAAATAAAAAATCCTGCTATGTCAAGAAAGTGCTGTAAAAACTTCCCTGTATCCCAAAAGAGACTACAACTCCGTATTTAGATATCACAATCTTGCTTTACCTCTATCGGAACAAAAGAAATAAATTCTCAAACACTTCCAACTGTCGATCAGGTAATAATCCAGAAATTATCTGAGTGTCTTGATTGTTGTTGAGATTTTCAAAGTCGAAATTCAAAGAATTTACGTATACGTTTTCCGCGGTGCATTTGCTTGAACCATCTTTTGGTCCAACCACATCATCTGGATCAGCCAGCAAAATTGAAAATTAATCAGCCAGCAAAATTGAAAAATTAAAGAGTATAGATAGTAAAAACAATATGAGTATTTTTCTGATCATATTGACCACCTACTTTCTGTGGGCTACAATTACATTGTAGCAGTTTGCATATGATTTCAAAATTTATAGGTGTTGCAACCCAGCTCTATAAAAGTGTTTTGGGAGATAAAATATGGTGCATATTGGCTTTTCACGGAATTCATGGTGTAACACTTCATATGATTGGAGAGAGAAAAACTGAGAAGTAAGATAAAAGCCCTTTTACAGGTACTAGATAACAATGGCAGTTTTGCAAAACCTTTCTTGAATTATTATGAAAGCGCCGGTTTACCTTCTGGATGGAGAAGCTACATTCAGGCCATTAAACTCGCATGGAACAGAAAGTACTTCAAAGCCCTGAAGATTCTAGAAACAACTCTAGTAATTACCAGAAAAACGGAATTCTTTACTATCTAATACTCAGTAAGAAAATGAGCATTTTGCATTTTTTGGGGCGAGAAGAGGCTACCGCTGTCTATAACAAGCTTCGTGAAGAGTTTTCAAGAATTCCTCCATTTTTGCGTTCAGCAGTGGCATCAAATTTACTAAACGTTTATGCAAGAACTGCTGATAACCCCAAAATGAAGAAGTTTAGGTTCTGGAGCGATTCTTATAAGAAAGATCAAAGTGGTTGGTGTTTTTTTCTTCTGGGAAAAGCCAGAGATTTTACCAAAAAAGGAGATGTCGTAAAGGCAAAAAGGCTTTTCCAAGAATGTATTGAAGAATCCCTTAAAGCTGATCACCCGATTGCAATTGCAACTGCTTATAACGATGCTGCCTGGCATTTAAGATCAACATATCCCGAAGATTCTATAAATTATGCCCGAAAAGCTGCCTACTTAAATGGAAAATATAGGGAAAGCCCGGCTTCAGCACTTCCGAGTATCGATACACTAATCGAGGTAGAAAAGGACTTTGTGAGTAAAGAAGTAGTGAACCTTGAGATTTTTGCCGGATGTATGGAATGCGTACCAAAAGAAATGGAGAACCATATAAGGAAAAGATATGCTCATAGAATGATACTATTACCAAAAATCCTCACCGATTTAGAAAAATCCTTATATGAAAACGATATGGAACTGAGAGAGTGGTTGAGTAAAAATATAAAGTCTATAAAGCAGACATCCTTACTTTCTGGAGTTGCAAGGGACAACCTCAGCAAACTCATTAACGGCAAAACCCAAACCGTCAGGGGTGAAACTTTAAGGAAGATAATCACCGGATTGAAAATCGAGGTTGATCCACTCAACGATCCTTATCCGGTCGTGAACGAATGGATAAAACTTCAGATAGATAAAGGCTTTGAAAATGCGATAACAGAACTGGAAAAACTCAAACCATCCGAACGTGAAATATTAATCCTCTCAACATACACCGCTCTTTTGAACAAAAGGAAAGATTATCCTTATCTAAGCAGGAAGGGAACGCTTTCCCGTGCACTGGAACTTTGCAAAGGAGATCTTCAAAAGTTCAAAGAATTTACGGAAAATCGTTATGAAACAAAGAAATTCGTGGCTCAACTCTTCGAGCTTCATCCGTTCCTCGAAGGCAGGAGAGACCTTGTCAGGAAATTCCTGAAGGCCTTGCCTGCGAGAAAAAGAAAAGAGTTCATCCATAAGTATCTTCAACTCGGAGATGAAGACAGAGAGGTAATAGATACCTTCATGAGAAACTACGTTCGCTACGACAGGAACTGGGGGCTAAGGGTCAAACCTCCTGCAGAACTTTATCCCTTCACCCAGAAATACAGACTAAAGAAAACCCAGACCGCCCTCGCTTACTGGGCGCTGGATAAGAAGAAGGAAAGGAAAAAGCTGGCTAATAGACTGTTGAAGTTTGTTTGAGGTGTTTTTTATGCTTTACGGTGTCTTCGGTGTTTAACTAGCGGATAGTAGGCTACCGTACAGTAGGTTGTTTTCGAAAAGATAATAATATCGGAAATATCTTCAAGATTGATGATACTGTGTAGAAAGCTGGGCATAGTTTCTTCTTTTATGTAAGTATACTGTATCACTACAATTAGTGTTGATTCTTGGAGGCATAATACCTTCATATACGCTGCTAAATGCGATCATGGTACAATAAGCGTGAAAGGGTGTGTGAAAGAAAAGAGGTGAAACAATATGACCATAATTGTAAAGTTTGAAGAATTGATTGAGGCTATAAAAAAGACCAATGATGTTGTTTTTCTTCAATTTGTGGATAATTTGATCAAGGAAGGTGAGCTTGATCCTAATTTGTTGCCTAAAGATATTCTGTGGAAGATTGTAAACGCGCGTAAGAGTGAAGAATTAACGGATGACGATATTGATTCTATTGATAAAGTAAATAGCGAGAGCGAATGGTATGAACTATGAAAACGTTTCTCTCAAAGCAAGCGAAAAAGTATCTTGATAAATTGCCAAAAAATATACGTGAGAAAATCGTTTCAGCTATAAAAAACATTCCCCTCGGTGATGTTAAGCCGCTGAAAGGTAAGTATCGGGGATTTTATAGATTACGTGTCAGTAATCACCGTATCCTATTCAAACGTGAAGACAATACGATTTATGTTTACAGGATAGATGTGCGAGGAGATGTGAATAAATAGAATTAAGTATCCCAGATTCTGGTAAGAGTTATCCACTAAAGTGTATTGAAATCTTTCCTAAGCCCATGGAAGAGGAAGTGTCCCCCCAACAGTTATGAAAATCTCGAACTATTCGGAAATGAAATAAGGCTATTCCCAGGCTTTTTTGACAATCTGAAGGGCTTTATAAATCATAGGATCAGCTTTGCCAATTATCCATGAAATCTTTTCCTCAAGACCCAGGTTTATGGGAATATCCGGCTCTATATGGCTTCCTTCCTCGAGAAGTAAAATCCTAGCTGATAGATTTGCATTGTATTTTTGATTGACGTTTTCTATATTTTATGATCGATGTAGATACAACATCCTCTGGAAATATCTGTGATGCAATTGGTACTACCCAGTCACCTCAACTCCTCAAGAATGTAAAAATTACCACCTGTATCTCCATCGAAGATATATTTTCCCACCTTGTACGGTGCTCCTCCTACTCTTCCTTCTCCGCCTTCGTATTCATACATCCAGATTAATTTTCCATCTTTTGCCGAATAACACTGTAATGCTCCCCGAAAAACTGGACAAAAAATCAAGCAATTTTGTGTAGACTCATGGATTCTTCGAATATCTCTTTTGGGCTTTTGTATCCTAAAGCACTATGGGGATATTCTTCGTTATAAAACTTTTCAAAAGCTTTCGTCTTTTCGATTAGCTCTTCGTAACTCGGATTGTCCAATACCCATGCAACTTCTTCTTTGTATGATTCTGAAATACCTTT
>NZ_JGCK01000038.1:0-4873 GCF_001639905.1 Kosmotoga sp. DU53
AGTTTTTTTTAAGGTCTCAATGACGATGGTCTGTTTCCCAATTACCTTCTCGAGTTCTTCGATTTTTTCTTCGAGCTGCTTTACCCTGGATTTCTTCCCGTTTTCCAAGCCTTCTTTGGCTCCTTCGAGAAACCTGTCACGCCATTTGTAATACTGAGCTTGTGAAATTCCATGTTCTCTGCAGATTTGAGAAACGCTCTTTTCTCGACGAAGCCCTTCCAGAATTATTGCCATCTTTTCTTCTGCCGAGAGTTTCTTTGCCATTAACTGCACCCCCTTGCCTTTATTTTATCTCTCTACTTTTTACCTGTCCAATTCTTCAGGGGTGCAGTATAATCTTTCCCATACTAATTCCTCCCCACTATATCAAAGAACAGATCTTCAAGACTTTTATATTTTGATAGGGTATCGTTTATCAAATTATCGACCAATATCTTTCCATCTTTCATCACGATTACTCTGTCCGCAAGTTTCTCAACTTCTGCCAAATCGTGAGATGTTAGTAAAATACTCTTACCATCTTCGTTCAACTCAAGAATCAGATTTCTCATGTTTTTCCTTGAAAGGGGATCAAGACCACTCATAGGTTCGTCAAGAATCAGAAGATCTGGGTCACTCAAAAGCGCCAGGACAAAAGATAATTTTCTCTTTGTACCTTTTGAATAAGTGTAGACTTTTTTTGTTAGAAATCCTGAAAGGCCTAACATGTTTATGTAGTACTCAATCTTTTCCCTAGTTAAAATTCCTTTGAAATAGTCAAAACATATTTTTATGTTCTTCCATCCTGTGTATTTTTCCCAAGAAAAAATCTTTCTCCGGCATTACAGAGATATCTAAACCCTCCATTTTATTTATCACACCGGAATCAATATTGAAAATCCCCGATAAGCAACGAACGGTAGTCGTTTTTCCCGCACCATTTGGGCCAACAAGTGCTAGGATTTCTCCGCGTAATATATCAAAAGAAACGTTTTTTAGGATATTTCTACCCTTTATTTCTTTGGAAATAGACTCAATGGAAATAATTTTTTCGATTCTTTCAACTGTTTTTTCCATACGCAATTATAATTCCCTCCAAAAAACTGAGAAAAAGAATCAAGCAGATTTATATAACCCCATGAATCTTCAAATATCTCTTTTGACCTTAAAATAAGTGACCCACGCTTTTCTAAACAAAAACTTCCGATTTTTCTAACCTCCGAAGTCGTTTCAAGACTAGTATATATTTTTCTATATGATTTTCATATTTCTTGCCTTCTGAAATGCAGGTGAGCTAGGGGTTTCAGAAGAACTTTTTTCTTGCGTTTTCGATGTTTTGAAAAAATCCACCTCTAACGCATCAGGAGATATAAAAAATTTTTCCAAACATTTCCAACTGTTGATCAGGTAATAATCCAGAAATTATCTGTGAATCTTGATCGTTGTCGGGATTTTCAAGTTTGGAATTTGACTGTCATAAGTTCTTCTGGATTTTTTATAATTTGATTTCATTGTCTATCATAAACTTTCATTTGCTTTGTTTTTGCTTCATGTTTGAAGGCCGAAGGAAATCTGCTAATCCTTTCTAATGAATAGCTTCAATATTTCAGTAGAATTCCCTTCAAATCACCTCGAATTTTCTATAATAGAACCAGAGTTCAGTTTTTCCTTTATTCGTCTTGTTAACTCGAAGTGCATAAGTTGAGACTCATATTAGTTATCTTTAATGCAAATCATACAGTCACGATTTTTTAAGATATCTTTGGTAGGCAAATGGCAAGTAAACATTCTTAATAACCTCCATTTCTTCGCATGAGCCTTCTAGAATTGTGCCATGCTTTACGTATGCAGAATAGGCACAACCTCCACCACAAATCGCTGAGAATTCACAGCCAGCACATTTCTTCAACATAAAAACAGATCTCGATTTCCACCTTTTGCTTGCTTTATTTAGTTTAAATGAGGGATAAAATCTTCCGATGGAAAGTTCAGATTGCCCCACAGCTTTCCAGCAGGGATAAATCATTCCGTAAGGATCAAAAATCATAAGCCCCGTATGCGCATTACATGCGAAGAAACGAGGACTCCATACTTTGTTTATGAACAAATCCTTAAAAGGATAGACTATTGGTTCGCTAAATATTTCGTTTAATAAACCTTTTTCATAATACTGACAGATCTTCTTCCAAATTGCTACCTTCGAATAGTTATGTAACGTGTTGCTATTAGGGGCCGACGTGGATGCAAAAAAACAAGATAATTTGTCTTGATTCGGCCAATTATGGTATTTTAGGAATTTTATCAGTTCTGGAATAGTATGTTCGTTTTCTGAATCCACAAGGATTCGGATCGATGTTTTTATGCCTTTGAGTAACACTAACTCGATATTATGAATAATTCTATCGAAAGTTCCATTTCCGGAAATACTGACCCGTCTTTTATCATGTTCATTTTTTGGACCATCCAAACTCACCTGGACAAAATCTATTCTGTCTTTGTATTTTGCCAGATAATCTATATACTCGTTAAGATAGATACCATTTGTAATAACTGCAATTTTTCTATCTCTTGTTATTGCGTTTTTTATTATATATTCAACAGCTCTTCTATTTTCTGGCATTAAAGGTTCTCCGCCATACAACTTAATAGAAATCTTTTTATTATCTCCAAGATCATCAAAAAAGTCAATGACCTCGAAAGCTTTTTCTATTCTCCGATCATCTATGACAGTAGTTCTTTTACCCACAATACCCTCTTTCACAGAAGCCTCAAAACAGTAGGGACAAGCTAAATTGCATTTATATGTAATTACAAAACCATATTCTTTGTTCTTAAATAAAGTTTGGCAAACTTCTGTGAAGAAACGTTTCATATCACTTTTCTCTTCAATTATTGTCTTGCTGGTAAGATAACCTCTTGATATTAAGTATTTTTCGACTCTATCGTTAATTAGTTGCCCTCTAAGGACTTTTACAACCGCTGAATCTACTAAGTCAGCTGAACCGGATAACGAATTGAAAAGCAAAAAAGCGTCTGTGTCTACTTTCATTACTAAGTTGTAATGACTTTCATGCATCACCCTTACACCTCACTTTTGCTAATCTACGTTAGGGGCAGAAAAGCATCATATGGGCATTAAAAATTAACAATTTTCAAAGTACACTACTCGATAGTATTGAATGAAAGAATCAAGAAATAGGCCTTGATCTTCCAAAGCTAACTCCCTGTTGTGGTGGGAACAGAGTTCGTATTTTTTTCGCGCTACCTCAACAAATGACAATTCGATCGCTTTTTTCACAAACTCACAGTAAACACGAAAATGCTTTTCAGGTAGTCCGATAGTAGCCATGCAAATACCAGAACATAAATTACGAGCCCAACAGTTCTTGCATTCTTCTATTTTTGAACTCAATTTATTCAACTTTGACTTAGATGTTAGTACTATCTCCTCAAATGTATTTGAGATGACATTTCCAATGAAGAAGCTAGATACACCGACCTTTCTATGGCAAATATACACATCACCATTACTAGCCAGAGTAACCATCGTACGCCCCGCAGTGCAATTTGCGGAGAATTCTTTTGATTCAATTTTCTTAGCTGTGCTTGACACCAATCCAAGAAAAGTACCATTCTTGTGTCTAAAATACTCATAGAGTTTTTGATAGCTGGAAGTTAATTCGAAGCTTTCGGGAATCATGTGTTCATTACTGGTGCTAACAACGGCAACATAGAGTTTCCTAATAGATAGTTCTTTGAAGACTTCTGCAAAATTCGATAAATCTGAATTCACAGATGTTGAAGTACATCTTATTGACGGTTTTAGCCCCTTTTCGTTCAACAGTTTTATACCATGAATCGTTTTGATAAAACTGTTCTCTGAGTCTTTTAGAGGACGTAAGATATTCTGGGTTCTCTCTAGGCCATCAAGACTAACTAAAACACTGAATTTTTTCTTAGTAAGAAAATCTGCAATTTTTGTATCTATCAAAGTAGCATTTGTTGTTATACCAAAGGAAAATCGATCTGGCCACATTTTTTCTACATATGATACTATCATCTCTATCAAATCGAAATTTAGCAAAGGCTCCCCACCAAAGAATGTCAGTCTTCTTCTTTGATTATCCATGTCTGGCTTCAATAATTTAATAATTGCTTTTTTTGCTGTTTCAGAATCCATACGAGATAATCGGTCAAACTCTTTCGAATTTTCATAACAATAAGCACATCTCATGTTACACTCTTGTGTTACATCTAAGGTTAAACCTCGAAAATGTGTTACTTGTTTTAACTTAGTTTCTTCACTTTTTGTTTTATTCAACCTACCATATTGTTCGAAAATTTCGAGTACCTCTTTTGGAAGAACGATGTTCTGGTAAGTTTCACCCTTTTTCAGTAACTCAAATAACTTATTATCTATCTCTAATAGAGAAATCGTTTCAGGAAAAAACACGAAATTCTTACCCAAAAGTGATGTAGTATAATATTCAATCTCTCTGTTTACGTAATGATTCATATTCACTTCACCTCCATACCCTTTCATTCTTCTGATGCCCTTTCAACAATTCGCAGAGCTTCGTCAATCATGGGATCAGCTTCTCCAATTATCCATGAGATCTTTTCATCAAGGCTCAGGTTTATGGGAATATCCGGCTCTATATGTCTTCCCTCTTCAAGAAGCAAGATCCTCGTTTTTGACAGATTTGCGATGCATTTTGTGTTTGGTAGTAAGTATCCTTTTCGATTCGAACCGAAGTTAGCTGTTTCACTGGACCGTTCCCCAAGAATCGTTCCGATATCAGCTTTCAATGTATAACTAAGGAATCTGAGACTTGCAGAGAAAACATTCTCATCTGTCAAAATCCACACTCTTCCAGAAAATGCTTTTCAGCTG
>NZ_JGCK01000068.1:0-4552 GCF_001639905.1 Kosmotoga sp. DU53
TTCGGATTTTTCCTTTTTGCGAGCTTTCCTGTACCTTTTTGAATAATCTTCCACCACATTTTTCATATCTAACCTCTTCATCTTCTCGCCTACCTTCCCGGGTATTCGAGAAGATTATCCCTCTTTTTTGAGTAGATTTATTTTTGACGCAACGTTCCCTTTTCGAGTAGATTTTTTTTGAAGCAATTCGCCCTCTTGACATTTTACCTTTGATTCTGGTAATATCGGTTCAAAGAAATTCGTGAAGGAGAATTGTGATGAGAGAGATTCTTATTGTAAGTATAAGTGCACAAATATTCGAAAATTCCAATAACAATAATAATTTCAAGCGCCGGCTCCGGTGCTAAGTGCTGTTTTTGCACATAAAGAGCCGGCACCTATTGTTGGGTGCCGGCTTTTTTATATATACACTTAAAGGAGGCGAGGTTTAATGATGAAAGGTTGTTCAGACCGTCTTGAAATGGTGAGAAGTTATTTAGTGGACGAAACTTACAGAGACGCGTTATTAGTCCAGAGCGAACTTTTGAAAGGCTTGAGGGAAACTCTTGACGCCAAAGGTTTTGTCGAAATTCTTCCTGTTATTCTCTCTCCCATTACCGATCCGCTGAACCACGAGGTGTTTGACGCCAGTGTGGAATACTACGGCCAGAATTATGCTGTAACGAAATCTATGATACTTCACAAACAGATAAGTGTTCTTGTACACGAAAAGATATACAGCGTATCGCCGAATGTTCGTCTCGAAACAGCCGATAAGGCAGATTCAGGCCGACACCTTTTTGAATTTGTGCAGCTGGATATGGAAGTCGCCGGAGCTTCCAGGGACGAGATAATGGATGTAATGGAAGATGCAATAATCTATGCGATAAGAAATGTTTTGTCTAAATATCCATGGGTTAAAGAGAAATACCATCCGACATTGAAAGTTCCCGCAAAACCTTTCAAAAGGATAACGGTGAAAGAAGCGGTGGAAAAGTATGGAGAAGCTTTTGAAAGTGGTCTTTCAAAGGATATTGATGAACCTGTCTGGCTCATAGACATTCCGTTGCTCAACAGAGAATTCTACGATAAACAGGACCCGGAAAGACCGGATGTGTTGCTTGATTTTGATCTTATATATCCTGAAGGTTTCGGTGAAGGAATATCGGGTGGAGAAAGGGAACACGAATATGAACAGATAATCAGGAGAATGAAATTAAAGGGAACGAGCCCGGAAGAATATACGGACTATCTTGAACTGGCAAAACAGGGGGTTTTAAAACCGTCTGCCGGTTGCGGGATAGGTATAGAAAGATTTACAAGGTACGTTATGGGACTTGAACACGTGCGGCAGACGAGACTTTTCGCCAAAGTTCCGGGAGAAAGCGCACTTTAATCCTGCGATGAAAAAATTTTAGGAGATTCTACGATGTTTTTTCAAAACCCTCCGGGGCTGCTATTATAGGAATGAGCCCATAGAAAGGTGGGAAAAGTATGGCGCACAGAATTCTCCGGAAAAGAAAGCTAGCCCCGGGGGTTTATGAATTCTGGATAGAACATGAACAGATTTCAAAATATGCTAAGCCGGGTCAATTTCTAATTATTCGATCGAATGAAAAAGGCGAGCGAATTCCTTTAACCATTGTGGAGGCTTCAAAAAACGCTGTACGAGTCATAGTTAAATGCATAGGAAAATCCACCTACATGATGGCAATGATGAACGAAGGAGATGAATTTCTGGATGTTGTCGGCCCTCTCGGCAATCCAAGCGAAATAGATTACTATGGGCATGTAACGGTCATAGGTGGAGGTGTCGGGATAGCTCCCCTTCTTCCTATAACGAGAGCTCTTAAGAAGGCAAAAAATCGGATAACAGCGATACTTGGGGCAGCAACGGCTGAGCAATTGATCCTGAAAGATGAGTTTGAAGAAACGGTGGATAATCTTATCCTTACGACGGATGATGGAACTTTTGGTAAGAAAGGGCTCGTAACGGAGAGACTCGAAGAATTAATAGCTTCGGGTGACAAACCCGACATTATCTGGGCGATAGGTCCTACGGTGATGATGAAGTTTGTTTCCCTTATCGCAGCGAGAGAAAATATTCTTTGCTGGGCTTCGCTTAATCCCATTATGGTCGATGGAACCGGAATGTGCGGAGCCTGCAGGGTGGAAGTTGACGGCCATATGAAGTTCGCGTGTGTAGATGGTCCGGAATTTGATGGAAGGAAGGTCAACTGGAACGAATTGATAAAACGCCAGCATCAATACATGGAAGAAGAAAGAAAAGCGCTTGAGGCTTTTAAGAAAAAGGCTGGTGATCTCTCATGGCTGTGAGCAGACCCAAGAAAGTTCCGATGCCTGAATTACCACCACACGAAAGAATAGTGTCTTTTAAAGAAGTTGCTTTAGGGTACACAGAAGAGCAGGCTGTTGTAGAAGCCCAGCGTTGCCTTCAGTGTAAAGTACCACTGTGTATTCAAGGATGCCCCGTTGGTATTGATATTCCCGGATTCATCCGAGCCATAAGCGAAAGGGATTTTGACAGTGGAATAAAGATATTAAAGGATAGCAACAGCTTACCCGCGATCACAGGGAGAGTATGTCCACAGGAAAAGCAATGTGAGGCAAAATGCGTGCTTGGAAAGATCAAAGGGACTGAACCGGTAGCCATAGGCAGGATGGAGAGGTTTCTGGCGGATATGGATCTCAAAGCCTGCCCTAAATCGGTGCAACGGGTGAGGAAAAACAAAGGTAATGTGGCGGTTATCGGAGCGGGGCCCGCGGGACTTACCGTTGCCGGCGACCTGGCGAAACTCGGATATGAGGTAACGGTTTTTGAGGCTTTTCACAAGGCCGGTGGAGTGCTTGTTTATGGAATCCCGGAATTCAGGCTTCCAAAAGATATAGTACAGAAGGAAGTCGAGTATGTTCAATCGCTGGGAGTCAAATTTGTTTACAATCAAATCATCGGAAGAACTATTCCTTTTGAAGAATTGAGGAATGAGTATGACGCTATATTTATAGGCATCGGTGCCGGGGCACCAAGATTCATGGGGATACCCGGTTCGAATCTCAATAACATATACTCGGCCAGTGAATTTCTGACACGTGTTAACTTAATGAGGGCAAACCGGTTTCCTGAGTACGATACACCCGTTAAGATTTCCGATAGGGTTGCGGTTATCGGTGCAGGGAACGTCTCCATGGATGCCGCAAGGACAGCCAAAAGGCTCGGTGCAAAAGAGGTTACCATAATCTACCGCAGGAGTGAAGCCGAAATGCCTGCAAGGCTTGAAGAATATCACCATGCCCTTGAAGAAGAGATAAAATTCTTCTGGCTAACACAACCGGTGGAATACATTGGCGACATAAACAACAATGTCAGGAAAATGAGATGTGTCAGGATGGAATTGGGATCTCCGGATGAATCAGGTCGAAGAAGACCGATTCCCATTGAGGGATCGGAGTTCGAGATAGAGATCGATCTTGTCATAGAAGCCATAGGCCAAAAAGCCAATGCTGTTTTGAAAACAGGCTTTCCGGGATTGAAACTCAATCGTTGGGGTTATATCGATGCTGATCCCGAGACAGGTCAGACCAATCTTGAAGGCGTTTTTGCAGGAGGCGACATAGTAACAGGAGCCGCAACGGTTATAGAAGCCATGGGTGCGGGGAAAAAGGCTGCTAAGGCGATTGGGGAGTATCTGCTGAAAGCCAGCAAAGCTGGCTGAAGTGCTGGACTACGTCCAGGAGGCTCACGACGTTGTCAGTTGATGGAGCGATGCGAACCGCAAGCGGTTGTCACGAACTCCTGGTAAGAATCGAGAGTCCGAGAGTCCGAGAACCGATGTAGGAGTAAAATAAAGGAGGCGAGTCAGGAGGAAGAGAGGAACAGAGAACCGATCCGCCATAAGAGCGACTGCTTCTCACACTCCCTCTTCCATCCTGGGAGTACTAGAGGATCAATAGTAGGATATCCGGGGAAACCCAGGAACGCTACATCGATTAACCTGTACTCATTGACTGCACAATGTTTTTTGGAGGAATCAGTATGGATATTGTGGGAATTGACTGGTCGTGGAATTTTCACACCTGCTATTCTATCGAACAGGATAAGGTTTTTAAGATCAAGGATGGTATAGCGGGGTATGAGAAGTTGTTGAAGATGGTATCAGAAGACGCTGTTTTCGTCATTGAGGAAAGTTTCAATCGTTTGGGAGATTTCTTGCTGTCCAGAGGGAAAGAGGTTTATCTCCTGCCACCGAAAAGGTCAAAGGAAGCCAGAGGCTATCATTCAAATGGCGTGAAGACTGATTCAACAGATGCCAGGTGTATCGCCCTTACCTACAAAGAACACCCGGAATATTGTATCAGGGCAACACATGACGAACTCGGCATGCTTTTCAGGGAATTATTGAGGCATTACAGGTACTATACCGACATGTCCTCAAGACTTAAGAACAAACTTCAAAACGAACTTCATAATTATTTCCCTGAATATGCTAGGGTGATGGGTAATTCTTGGACAGATTGTGACGGGAGGATATTCCTGCTCACCATATGCCCGGAT
>NZ_JGCK01000003.1:0-3323 GCF_001639905.1 Kosmotoga sp. DU53
CAGTGTTCCGGGATATCCCGGTGAGTCTTGTTACCTCACGAATAGAACCATATTCCTGATAGAGCCGTTGAATCTCTTTGACCTCGTACACGTTTTTCACCCCTCCGTATACCTCCTTGAGCAGATTGTTTCTATTATCTCGCTCAAGAAGGTCTTTTTTTCCAGGGGGTAACGGGTCAATTTTCTATGGCCCTGGGGGGTCAATTTTATTTGACCACATACATATGGAGGCAAGCGGATGTTGAAGCTAAAAGAACGATCAGTTTGCAGTGAAATTTACATATTTGCTTATTATTGGTGGTTTAGGGGATTGCCCTCTTCAGGGGTTCCCCCAATACCACTTGCTACATAATTGGGGAACTCATAAGGTAGAAGAAGAGGGCATCTGAAAAAGATGCCCTCTTTTTTTATATAACTTTACAGGGGGTGTTTGTATGAAAAGGTTTATTACCGTCGTGGTCATCCTTCTTTCAATTGTCGGTTTTGGTGTTGTCAAGATAGGTGTTACTCAGATTGTCGATCATCCAGCACTCGACGCAGTTGTAAAGGGTATGATAAGTTTTCTGGAAGAATCGGGTTTTGAAGTTGGCAAGGACATTGTATTGGATAGGCAAAGTGCTCAGGGAAGTGTGCAGAATGCGGTTGCAATAGCCAAGAAGTTTGCTTCCGAGGACATCGATATTGTTGTTGCCGTGACAACCCCCTCGGCTCAAGCATGTGCGCAGGCTATAACTGACAGGCCGGTTGTCTTTTCAGCGGTAACCGATCCTGTTGGAGCAGGATTGATCAAACAATTTGGTAAGAATGAAGGGAACATCGTTGGAATCTCTGATATGGTACCAGTTGCAACGCATTTGAAGCTCATAAGAATGGTGTTTCCCGAGGCTAAGAAGGTAGGGGTGATCTACAATCCGGGAGAAGCCAATTCTGTGACTCTGACAGAGATTGCAAAATCAGCTGCCCCAAGTCTTGGTTTTACCATTGTCGATATTCCCGGTACAACCCCAAATGAAATGATAACAGCCCTTAACAGTATTGGACCAAGCGTTGATGTTATTTACGTTGGAACAGATAATACCGTAGCATCCTCAATTCAAGCAATTGGATCCGCTGCTATCAAGCTTAAAAAGCCGATAGTTGCTGCGGACATTTCCATAGCAAGAGGAGGAGGAATCATAGGATTTGGATTTAACTATTTTCAGGTAGGAATTGAAACCGGGCGTATAGTTTTGGCTTTGCTGAAAGGAGCAAAGCCGAGCGAGATTGAATCAAGGATTCTCGGGCCTGATTCTTTGGAGTTGTTTGTGAATTTGGATCTTGCGAAAGCACTTGGAGTGGAGATACCAAAAGAACTTGTGGAGAGAGCCGATATAGTTGTTGAAAATGGTGTTGAGAGGTGACAAATGTGATCTCGATTTTTGAGCAGGGGTTGCTCTTATCTATAGCCGCCATGGGTGTTTACATATCTTTTCGCATTGTTGATCTTCCTGATTTGACACCGGACGGATCCTATGTACTTGGGGGAGCCGTCGCAGTGGCACTCCTTCGTTCCGGTCATTGGTGGGTCCACTCTCTGATTCTCGCCGTTATCGCATCTGCTCTGGCAGGTGTGGTAACGGCCTTCATAACCACAAGGTTTCGTGTTAATTCTTTGCTTGCCTCAATAATGGTTATGACTGGACTCTATTCAGTCAATATTAGAGTGATGAAGGCACCGAATCTTCCGATTCCAAGGATTGACACTGGAGCAGTCATGAATTACGAGCAGATGGCAGGAAAAACTCCTTTGGACGATCTTCTGGGTAGCACTGTTGCTTCTTATCAGGGTTCAGGTGCGAAAGCGATTTCAATACCTTTCAACGGTATTTCTGACGGAAGAGATCTATTCATTATAACTCTCTTTGCGGTAGGAGCTCTGCTGCTCATGTGGGTTTTCTTGAAAACCGAGTTTGGAATCATGTTCAGGGGTTATGGGCGAAATCGGTTTGCTGTTAAGACACTCGGTATGAACCCTAATCTTTTTGCTTATGTCGGGTTAGCCCTGGGGAACGCATTCGCTGGTCTTTCAGGAGGTCTTTTCTCAATGTACAGTGGTTTTGCAGATGTCAATATGGGTCTTGGTATCGTTGTCATATGTCTTGCTTCCGTAATTCTTGGGGAGATACTTCTCGGTAAATTTGGCTGGATGTACGGAATGTTATGCCCACTTTTTGGAGCATTAGCGTATCAGCTCCTTCTCACTGTCGCGATGAAGTACGGCTATAAGGTGGGTTTTAAACCAACTGATATGAAGCTCCTGACAGCCGTATTTGTGGTTGTTGTCATCGCATTGAGACGCTTTAAGAAAAGTGAGGTGACAACATGATAAGTGTGAAAAACGTTGAGGTTGTATACAATAGGGGAACGTTGGATGAAAAAACAGCGCTTAAAGGTGTGTCAATGAAAATCCTTCCAGGTGAGTTTGTAATCATAGTGGGATCAAACGGAGCGGGCAAGTCAACCCTTCTGAAGGTGATTACAGGGGAGATCAAACCACTGCGTGGGAGTTGCGAGATTATGGGTTCACCTGTTAGAGCTAATCAAATATTCAGAAAAGCGAGTATTGTGTGCCAGGATCCGAATACCGGTGTGTTTCCGAATCTGACAATAGAGGAGAATCTCATACTAGCCAGAAGAAAAGGATCGAGAGGCTTAACATTTGGTCGAATTGACAAAAAGAGCATCGAACTTCTCAAATCCACGAAGTTGGGCTTAGAAAGTGATCTCAAGAGAAAAGCTTCGAAGCTTTCAGGTGGACAGAAGCAAGCGCTTGCCCTTGTGATGGCGGTTTCATCTGATCCTGAACTTCTACTCCTGGACGAACACACAGCGGCACTCGATCCCAGGAGCACGGAAACCATAATGGAGCTAACAGAGAGAATAAACAAAGAACTCGGCACTACTGTAGTTATGATAACTCACGACATGGCAATAGCCGAAAACTATGGCGAGCGTGTAATAGTGATGGAAGATGGTAAAGTATCTGCTATTATTGATAAAACAACAAGAAAGGTTGCTGCGTCAGAACTCAAGGCAATGATAGGAACGGCCGCACTGCTTGCAGCAGATTGATTGGGGATACAAAAAAGTGTGAGCTGCTTCGCAGTTGGCATGCGCCTGCGGCGGAAAGAGCTGGACTACGTCCAGGACGCTTGCAGAGGCAGTCAACTGGTGGAGCGACGCTTGCGAGGCTGAGGCTTGCGGACGCTGTCAGTTAATAAAGCGACACGAACCGCAAGCGGTTTGACACGAACTCCTTCTGAGTTGTTCCGAACCACTTCGTG
>NZ_JGCK01000011.1:0-10878 GCF_001639905.1 Kosmotoga sp. DU53
ATGAAAGGCGTACTATGACAAGAAGACAAATAAAGAGGGCAAGAAACCATCTCTTGCCCTCAGAGCATTGGCGAACATCCTCGTCAAGATAGCCTTCGCCATGCTAAGAAACCTAAAAGCCTACGATGAGGAACTCTTCCTTTCCTCACGTGGGAACAAGAGTCCTCGGTTAAATTATACAACAAGAAATAGCATACCGGGGACTAAAAAAATGACGAAAGAAAAGTTATCCCTGCCTGTCTCTGTTGCTCAAACCAACTGCCATTTGGGAACAGTTTCAGGTAGTCTGTCTCCTTGACTTGACATAGTAGGTGAGAGGGCCGCTGTGCGGCTGGTGAGCACGCTTCGCCAAGGGTAAGCCTGACTACGTCAGGGGTAAGCACTCCTTCGGAGTGGGTAAAAACCGTCATTCTGGAGATGTTTTATCCAGAATCTTCCCTCTTCACCGTCATTCTGGAAATCTTTAATCCAGAACCTCGCCTTCTAAGCACGAGATCCTGAATCAAGTTCAGGATGACAGGTTGTGGGGCAGGATGACGGGTTAGGGGTTGTTCAGAATGGCATGTCGGGTTTAAGAACTGAGATTTGAAATTATGAAAAATTGTGTCTGGGGTTTAGGGTTATAATATCAGTGATAGGAACGGCACAGTAAACACCATTATCAAATTAATAGAACAATTCCGCAACCAGGTCAAAAGGAGGTCCAGGGTGAGTATAGTCAGCAGGTTGAGAGAGGAATTTAAGCTTCTAAGCTACGTCCTGATGCCTGATAACGAGTCGGAATATTCATTATATCTTTACTGGGTGAATAAAATAAACCCTATGAAACATTGGGCTGCTTTGAAAAGTGCGGCAAGAGAAAAGAGAGGGCTTTATGGTGTAAAACTCAGAGAAGTTATAACCACCGGACCAGATGGAAAAACTATCTGGATGCCTCTTTTACTCATCAAATATTACGGTACAGTAAGAAGGGTATTCATAAATGCGCAAAGCATAGGAAAGGTAAGAAGAATAAGCAGGGTATATATTACTAACTTATCTTTTGAACACAATATCTTCGTTCGTAACCACCTAAAAGACCTTGAAATAGGGTTGAATAGAATCCTTGATGACTGCTGGGAAAAATATCCTGACACTGAGTGGACTCCTGAAGAATTTGAAAACGCACTTATAAGAGTTGCTGTAACCTCAACCCCTGAAGACTACTGGAAGATGCAGGCTTGACGTTTTCTCAGTTGTCGGTTGTGGGTTGTACGTGAAAATCGAGAAGCCGAGAGTCGATAGGGCCGCTATGCGGCAGATATGAATCCCTTCGGGATTGTCACGAACTCCTGCGGAGTTGTTTCGAACCACTACGTGGTTGTTCCGAACCGCAAGCGGTTGAAAAAAGCAGTCATTCTGGAAATGTTTTATCCAGAATCTTAACCCCCCACTGTCATTCTGGAAATGTTTTATCCAGAATCTCGTTTTCTTAAGTACGAGATCCTGAATCAAGTTCAGGATGACAGCTTCTGTTTATAAAGGGCGATGCCGGACACAGCGTCTGCAAGCCTCAGCTGCGCAGCAGCTATCGGTTCCCGGATCTCAAATCTCGAATCTCGGCTTTTAATCAGCGTCCGCAAGCCTCAACCTTGTGAGCGGCGCTCAATCAACTGACAACGTCGTGAGCCTCAGCCGCGAAGCGGCCTTCTCGAACTCTCAAATTATTGCCTCTTCTCGTGATAAAATTCTTTCAGGAGGTATTTTGATGAACAAAGTATATGTGGTCATTGATACTGAAACCACGGGACCCTCTCCTTTGAGAGGAGATCGTATTATTGAAATCGCCGCTATTCCCATTTATAGAGGCAAGATGTTCGTTGACCTCGCCTTTCATTCACTGGTAAATCCACAGATAAGGATCCCGGCTTATATTTCCGGGATACATGGTCTCAAGAATGAGGATGTAACAAGTGAACCCACTATAAGCGATGTTTTCCCAAGATTCAAGGAATATCTTGGCAATGCAATTATTGTCGGTCACAGTATTGAGGTGGATATGAAGTTCTTTGACATCGCATGTAAGGAAATAGGAACGTTTCCACTTTCAAATCAGTATATAGATACCCTTAAGATAGCAAAGGATTTGTTCAAGGAAGGGTCGTACAGCCTTGCCGAACTTGCAAAAAGGTTGAAGATCAAGGATGCGCCAACCCATAGAGCTCTTGATGATGCGAGGGTTACTGGAAAGGTTTTTCTGGCAATGGTGAAAAAGCTCGGTGGGTTTTCAAGCATTCGCAAATATGTGAAGCGCTGGAGGGGATAGGTATGGTCAAGAACTTCATTCTCGATACGAACGTTCTGGTACATGATCCATATTGTATTGAAAAATTCGAGGATAACAACGTGATTATTCCGTTTCCTGTTCTTGAAGAGATAGACAAGTTGAAAAGTAAACCCGGAACCCTTGGCCAGAGTGCAAGAAAGGTCAACAGGATATTGGATTCTTACAGAGAAAATGGAAGCCTTACCGGTGGAATTACACTTCCATCTGGAGGCAAGTTGAAGGTTCTGGTTTTCAATGAGTTTCACGTGGAATTGCCACCTTTTTTGGAACATAATTACAAGGACAACGCCATACTTCTTTACACTCTGGAATTGAAAAAGAGAAACAAGGTACCTGTCGTGCTCGTGAGTAAGGATATAAATCTCAGAGTTAAGGCCGATGTGGTGGGAATACCAGCACAGGATTATCTTGCGGATAAGGTTAGCCTGGACGAAGGGTTATCTGGAATATTGAAGATAAACGATGATATCTTGCGCAAACGTTTCCTGGAAACAGGAGAACTGCCGGCTAAAGAGTTAGAAGACGATGAGATATATCCAAATCTTTTCATAGATTTTGGCGAAGACGTCTTTGGACGTGTTGCGCCCGATGGTAAGAAAATCGTCAAACTAAAAGTCAACATGGAAACTTCATGCTGGGGGATTCAGCCGCGCAATGTTGAACAGATGCTGGTAATGGAACTTCTTCTTGATGATAGAATAAAACTGGTAACAATTCCAGGTATGGCCGGAACCGGTAAAACACTTTTGTCATTAGCAGCGGGGCTCAGGAAGGTGCTTGACGAAAAGGTTTATGACCGGCTTCTGGTCGCGCGACCTTTGATTCCTATGGGAAAAGATATAGGATATCTTCCCGGTTCAAGGGAAGATAAGGTTCGACCGTGGATGCAGCCAATTTATGATAACCTTTTCCTGTTGTTCACAAATCGTCATCAGGACCTTGATACATTTCTTAAACGAGGCGAGAAATTAGAAATTGAGATTCTCAGTTATATTCGCGGACGTTCTATCCCGAATCAGTTAATGATTATCGACGAAGCTCAAAACCTCACTCCGCATGAGGTAAAAACTATAATCACCAGAGTTGGTGAGGATACGAAAATCATTCTGACGGGTGATCCTTATCAAATCGATAATATTTATCTCGATACAAGCAGTTGTGGGCTGGTTTATGCGGCGTCCAGATTCAAGGAACATCCACTGGCTGGATGCGTTACCTTAACAAAAGGTGAGAGATCCGTCCTTGCCAGCGCAGCAGCAGAACTGCTGTAAGATAATGGAGAGGTGAAACATGACGAACACACAGGAATATGATCTCTATTTAAAGATAGCCAAACCGGATATTCATGTTCTCTGTTATATAGTGGAAGCTGAGGACAATCTTATGAACATCAGGCACGTAACTGAAGACGGTTTTTTAAAAATAATCGTTCCCGGCGATTTACTCAAAGATGCCCTGAACTTTCTTGAAAGCATAGGCAACTATATAGATCTGGAAGTGGTGGAAATACGTGAAAATCCTGGACATACTTAGGTTACCGCTACCTAAGGAAAGAGCGAAAAGTGTTCGCGATATAGACTACGACAAGCTCATAAATAAGGGGTATAATACGTTCCTCTTCGATTATGACAATACGATCGCTGTATGGCGATCGACCTTTGATATGAGGAACGAAAGTTTATTTAACTCTCTTTTGAACAAAGGTGTCAAGGTAGCAGTTGTAACTAATGCTCCTGCCAACAGAGTTCAACATATTACAAAGATATTCGGACACAAAGTCAAAATATATCATTCAATGAAAAAGCCCGGTACAAAAGAAATGCAGAGAGTGTTAAAGGAACTAAGATCCGCTCCAGAGAAAACGGTCATTATTGGCGACTTGTTTTTGACGGACGTTATAGCCGGGAATCGTATCGGCATGTATACGATTTTGGTTCGTCCTGCTATCAACAAAAATGCGGCTCTTTATAAAAAAATCGCAGCCTTCCTTACAATGGCCAGTTATGTAACGTTCTTTTATACGGTTGGGTGGTTTGTCAGGACTATTGATTTGCTGACCCCCCACGTCTTTCACAAACGTGTTGAAGATATAAATTTCGAACAATTGAAAGATTCCGGTTACGAGCTGGTGGTATTTGATTTCGACAACACTCTTCAGCCCTGGAATTCCAACTCGCTTTCTCACGAAAGAGAGCTTTTTATAAAGCGTATACAGCTTCTGGGATTCAAGGTAGTAATTGTCTCTAACGGTTCAAAAAGACGTTTGAAAGACATACCACAATCTCTTTCAGGAGTAAAGATTCTCCCGGAAGCGAGAAAACCCTATCCCGGAAAGGTAAGACGGTTGTTGAAATCGTTGGATATTTTGCCGCATAAAACCGTTGTTGTTGGTGATCAATTATTTACGGATGTTCTAATGGGGAATCTTCTCGGAGCTTTTACCATCAAGGTAGTTCCTCTCTCTAATAAGGAATTCTTCTGGACACGAATCATGAGAAAACTGGAAGCAGTTGTGTTGAAGATTATAGAGTCCAGTGCGGAACTGAAGGAGATTGATGAATGAAGTGTAAAGGCTGTGGAGTGGAAATACAGACGTTTAACGATGATGTACCCGGATATATTCCGGCAGATGTTCTCGAAAGAAGGCAAAAAGAGGGTAAAGAGATCCTTTGTCAGCGTTGCTTCCAGCTCAAACATTATGGAAAGTTCAAAAAGGAAAGGAAAGGTGTAAAATCTCTCGAAAGCTTGAAGAAATACCTGCACCTGGCCAAAAATGTTATTTACGTGATAGATATATTCGATTTCGATGGAACCTACAGAGAGGAAATAGTCGAACTTCTGAAGGAACACAACATTTATTATGTTATAAACAAGGTGGATCTGGTTCCCAAAGAAGTTGCTCCACCAGAAATAAAAAAATGGGCTCGAGACAGGTTAAAGGTACAATCAACTCGTGTAAAACTACTGTCAGCAAAAGTTGGAAGAGGTGTATCAAGTTTCGTTAAATTTTTAAAGAGCAAAAAAGACAGGCGGTTTCTCGTTGTTGGTGTAACGAATGTCGGAAAGTCGTCGGTACTGAATGCCCTCACCGGTGAAGGCCAACTGACCGCCAGTAAATATCCCGGAACGACTCTTGAGCTTGTTCAGTTAAAAAACGAGGATACAGGCCTGACACTGATAGACACTCCCGGAATTTTCACAAATGATCGGGTTACCGATCTCCTCGATCCATGGTGCCAGGCAAAGATTATTCCACAAAACAAATTGACAGTAACAACCATTAACGCCAAGAAAGACAGGACTGTCTTTTTCAGCAGCTTCGTTTCTATTACTGTCAAAGGTTATAAAGGAAGACGATCGCCCATATTCCATATACTTACCTCTGAAAATGTGGTCGTTCATGAAACCAACCCGGAAAAAGCTGAAGAGCGCTGGTCTGAGTGGTTTGGTCGGTTTCTCGTTCCACCTTGCGGAAATAGCGGGTTTGATAATTATAAATTTGAAAACCATCAACTGAGACTGGAAGCCGGGCAGGAAATCCATATTTGTGGTCTCGGCTGGGTCAACGTAGCACGTGGGCCGGCTGAATTTACACTGAAACTCCCCGAGAGTGTAAAATGGGTTGTTAGGGATGCGCTTATTGGTCCATATAAATTCAAAAAATGAAGCTGGAGGTGTTTCTGTGAAACTCAAAAAACTTCCGATCAAAGCTGGTGTTTCTAACAGACACGTTCATCTGTCTCAGGAGCATCTGGAAATTCTCTTTGGAAAAGGTTATGAATTAACGCCTATTAAGGATCTTGGACAACCTGGACAGTACGCGGCAAAAGAGAAGGTCATCCTTGTTGGCCCTAAGGGTGCTATCGAAGGTGTAAGAGTCCTCGGGCCTGTCAGAAAAGCCACTCAGGTTGAAATTTCGAAAACTGACGCTTTCAAACTGGGGGTTAACCCTCCCATAAAGGATTCTGGCGATCATGAGGGTTCTGTTGGACTGACCCTTGTTGGGCCAAAGGGAACGGTAATCCTTGAAAGAGGCGTCATCCTTGCAAAAAGGCACATCCACATGACACCGGAAGAGGCAGAAGCCTTTGGTGTCAAGGATAAAGATATTGTTATGGTTTACTGCGAGGGGACCGGTGGAAGAAAAACCATTTTTGACGACGTTCTTGTAAGGGTCAATAAATCTTACGCTCTGGAATTTCATGTGGATACTGATGAAGCCAACGCGGCTATGCTGAGTAACAATGACCCTGTGTATATTATAGAGGAGCTGTAAACCTTTGCTTTTTCTCGGAACGAGCGGGTATTCTTTTAAAGATTGGGTAGGAACTGTCTATCCTCCAGATGTGAAATCATCTCAAATGCTTAAGTATTATAAGCATGTATGGCGTTTTAATACCGTTGAGTTGAATTTCACTTATTACAGGCAACCAACGTATAAGACAATTGCAGGTATTTCAAGAAAGATTCCCGGCGAGTTCCTTTTTACAGCAAAAGCTCCTTCAGCAGTAACGCACGAGTATTGGAAAGAAGGGAAAAAAGAAGCAGCAAAACAGGATATGTTACGTTTCCTAAGCGCACTCCAACCGTTCAAAGATGAAGGTAGATTGGGGCCTATTCTTTTCCAGTTCCCCTATGCTTTCAAAGCAACGAAGGAAAGGTTAAGGTATCTGGAATTCATCGCCGAAAAGCTCTCAGGTGAAAATATTCATTACGCTCTGGAATTCCGTAATGATAGCTGGGATGACCCCAAAATCTATGACTATGTTATCGAGCTCGGTTTTACACCGGTTACAGTGGATGAACCACAACTTCCGGGACTGTTCCCATATCGCCCCATAATGGGAAAGAATCTGGCTTACTTCAGGTTCCACGGAAGGAATCCCAAATGGTTCCGTGCTGAAGGAAGTGCTCGATATAATTACAATTATTCAGATGATGAGTTGAGACGTTTCGCTCTCGATGTGTTAGAATTTCTTAGAACCGGAGCGGATGTTTTTGTTTTCTTCAACAATTGTTACATGGGCCAGGCAGTACAAAATGCCCTCCGCTTCAGGGAATTGGTAGGAGGTGCATGATAATAGATGACATATTCTGATATTCTAAGCATCGTGTTGCGAATGATTGCTGAAGGAAGCGAACCTCATGAGATTTTTGAGCAGCTTTCCAAATTCGGGCTCAGTTCCAGTGAGATCGATGAGATTTATGACGCGGTTTTAGAAATGGTTGTCAACGGCTATGAAAAAACAGAAATGATCATAGACAACAGTTATGACATAAGAAGAAGGGTTTTCGTTGACGATGAACTCGAAACGCTTAAGATGATGCCCGGATTATTCAAATCCTTTGTGAAAGGTGATATTTCACCCGGAGATTTTGAGAAGTCCTTAAGTGATTTTTCGGTTTTTTGATGTAATTGAAAAAGCGCGGGGTTTTTCCCCGCGCTTTTTATTGCTCTCTCTGAAACCTATATCCATTTAGCCATTGGTAAGAAATGACCATTAGGAAGATTTTCAGGGTTGGGTATTACCCTGATGGTATAGACCATTTTACCCTCTTCTTCCACTGTGAACTTGCCCGTATAAACATATTCACCATGCACATCCTCTTTTTCGAGTTTCATCGGGTAGGTTTTGAATTTGACTATTTCTCCATCTTCGTTCAGCATGGCAACATATATTTCCACCCGAACTTCTTCCGGTTTCAATTCCCCAAGATACACGTTGGCTGTCAGCGAAATTTCGCTTCCAACTCTCAAACTGTCCCCTGAGCTGGGCCTGAGAAGATTTGGTTTTATTCTTATGTAGCCCCAGTTTTGAAGGAGCCGTTGGTGCCATCTTGCTATCTCTAAGGCCTTTTTGAAAGAATCAGCGTTCATGAATTCATAGTATTCGACACCCTTTAGGTAGAGATTTTCTATGTATTCTATAAGCATCCTGTGGCTGTTAAAATTGAGGGCTACGGACTTTATAGAGTTTTTCATTTTCTTGACCCACTCTCGAGGAATACCCTTTTCATCTCTTTTGTAATAGAGCGGGATGATTTCCTTTTCGAGGGTACTATAGATAGAAACACTGTCTATACGGTCCTGAAGTTCGTTATCGTCGTAGTCTCTGTTATCCCCAATTGTCCAGCCGTTTTCGCCGTTGTAACCTTCGACCCACCATCCATCCATAACACTGAAATTTATGACGCCATTCATAGCGGCTTTCTGGCCACTGGTACCGCTTGCTTCGTGAGGTCTTCGGGGGTTGTTCATCCAGACATCGACGCCAGAAATCATATGACGGGCAATATTCATATCGTAGTTTTCGAGTATGATTATTCTATTCTTGAATTCTGGCATCCTTGACAACTGGTATAACTGACGTATGAGTTCTTTCCCCGGCTCATCAGCTGGATGGGCTTTACCTGCAAAGACAAATTGTACCGGGCGTTCGTTATCTGTGAGTATCATCTTTAATCTTTCGATATCTTTCAAAATGAGGGTAGCTCTCTTATATGTGGCGAATCTCCTTGCGAAGCCTATCGTAAGAATCTTTTCAGGTAGGAGTTTATCGACTTCCATCAGTTCTTCTATTGTTTCTCCGCACCTCAAACGTTGTCGTCTTATACGGCCCTGAAGGAATACTTTCATTCTTTCCTTTAGTTTCATATGAACTTCCCAGAGTTCTTCGTCAGGAATCTTATCGACATATTCCCATATCTCAGAATCCGTTATCTTTTCTTCCCAGCCTTTCGGGAAATACTTATCAAAGAGTTTCTTGAGGTCGCGGTTCAACCACGTCCATATGTGAACACCATTCGTCACGTGAGTTATGGGCACTTCAACGGCAGGATACTCCGGAAATACATGGCTCCACAATTTTCTGGAAACCTCTCCGTGGAGTTTGCTGACACCGTTTGCCAGACTTGATAATCTCAGGGCAAGAACGGTCATGCTGAATTGCTGATGGCCCCCAACACCTCTTTCGAGACCAAGGTCTATGAATTCCTGTCTTGAAGCATTCAGTTTTGGCCAGAACTCTGAGAAGTATTTGTCTATGAGGCTCAGGTCAAAGACATCGTTACCGGCGGGGACAGGTGTATGCGTTGTGAAAATGTTGGTGGCGCGGGTCAATTCTATGGCTGTTCTAAAGTCGAGCTTTTTGCCCTGAACATACTCTCTGATCCTTTCCAATGCAAGAAAGGCAGCATGCCCTTCGTTCATGTGCCATACCTTCGGATTGTAACCGAGCATCCTGAGAGCCCTGACACCACCAATTCCGAGGACAAGTTCCTGCTGAATTCGCGTCTCGCGATTTCCGCCGTAAAGCTGGGCTGTAATCTTTCTGTCTTCGGGATCGTTCATGGGAACATCTGTATCAAGAAGCAGAAGGACTGAACGCCCAACCATCGCTTTCCAGACCTTTGCCCAGACCTTTCTTCCGGGAAATTCAATGTTTACGTAAATCTCTTCACCTTTTTCATTCGTTGCGGATACTACCGGAAAGTCGGAAAAATCATAACTAGGAAATTCAGAATGCTGCCAGCCTGTTTTGTCTATGGTTTGCACAAAGTAACCATGACGATATAACAAACCAACCCCAACGATGTTAAGTCCAAGATCGCTGGCGGTTTTCAGGTGGTCTCCTGCAAGGATCCCCAGCCCCCCAGAATAGATAGGGAAAGATTCGTGAAGGCCGTATTCAGCACAAAAATACGCTACAAGCTCGTTTTTTCTGTCTGGGTGATTTTTGTCCATCCATGTATTACTGTTGTTCATATACGCATCGAATTCTGCAACGACTTCGGCATATTCTTTTAGAAACTTTTCGTTCTTTGCAAGTTCGTTGAGTTTCTGCTGGTTAATTCGCCTTATGAGTTTTACTGGACTTCTCTTTACCTCGTACCAGAGTTCTGAATCCATCGAACGGAAAAGAGCTTCTACTTTCGGGTTCCACGTCCACCATAGATTGTAAGCAAGTTCCTCGAGACGTTTCAATTTCTCGGGAAGTTTTGGAACCACAGTGATTTTTTCAAGGAAGTACATCTCTACTCCTCCTCCCAATCAGGTGAAAAAGGACGTCCGCTTATGATTATAACGTATATTTGTATAGAATTCCACGTCTATTTGCCTCTGAAGGGGAAATTTCACGAAATATCGGCTCAAATGGAGGATTTTGAATATCGCTGCTTCGCAGCGGAAACGAATCCCTTCGGGATTGAAACGACCGGCCGCGCCGGTGATACGTACTCCTGATAAGAATCGAGAGTCCGAGAGTCCGAGAACCGAGAGGGCCGTTGCGTGGCGGATACGAATCCCTTCGGGATTGTTACGACCGGCTGCGCCGGTGTTACGAACTCCTGCGGAGTTGCCTCGGTGTGCCCGGCATGACATACAACTATAGGGTGAAAGTCCCGAATGCGGGGAGCGAGATAAGCATTAGCTGAGGGCAAGGGTGTCACTGGTAACGGTGAATCTGAAGGAAGCCTAAGGCAAAATCCGGAACTGAACGAAAGTGAACCAGTGTTGGCCGGTAGAGAGGGTAACCTTGCCTTACATGGGGAAG
>NZ_JGCK01000036.1:0-4331 GCF_001639905.1 Kosmotoga sp. DU53
ATGGCTCTCATGAAACTGGCATATCTCGCCATTAACAATATAACTAGAAAATGGACCGTGAGAATAAATGAATGGGATAAAATCCTTGCCACTTTGATGATAGAATTTGATTGGGTGAAATCCTATGTCTGATCTTTTCCGGAGTTTGGGGTTTACACAAAATATGTGACACGCCCGATTCCCCCCCTCCTACTCGATAACTGCTTCGCAGTTGACTAGGAGAGATCCTGAACTTGATTCAGGATCTATTGTCCTTGTTTTCTCGGATCTCAATTAACTAAATTCCAATTTCCAACATCTGGTCTTGTTCTTTTTTTACACCGAAGACACGTATCAACTCCAAAGGAGTTCGTACCACCGGTGGAGCCGGTCGTACCAATCCCGAAGGGATTCGCAGCGGCAGCGAGCTGCATTCTCGACTTCTCGATTATTGATCAAGTCTGGAATGACCTTCGTAAACGTTCTCGGATCTCGAACACCGGATCTCGGTTTTTGTATTAGCGCCTACTTTTTTCTCTCGAGTGATAGAATCTTACTGAACCCAAATAAATCGGGGTGATGTTATGAACTTTTACAGTCCTAAACTAAAGGCAAAGTTCTGGATACCCGTGAAAGAAATTGAAGAAGAGGCGATGCAGCAAATCAGGAATCTTTCGGAAATTCCAGACGTTTTTAGATGGATAGCAGTAATGCCGGATGTTCATCCGGGTTATGGTATGCCCATAGGCTGTGTAGTAGCGCTGAAGGAAAATGTTATTCCTTATGCCGTTGGTATGGATATAGGATGTGGGGTTGTTACTGTCAAAACAGACCTAACCGCAGACATGGTGATGAAATATCGCCAGCAGATACTCAAGTTATTTCTTGAAAAAATACCTGTTGGCTTCAAGTGGAGAAAAAAAGCACTCGCAAGTGATTTCTGGAAGCGAGAACCCGCCGGGCCCATCACTGAAAGGGAACGAAAAAATGCCGAAAAGCAGCTTGGAACCCTTGGAGGAGGAAACCATTTTATAGAGATTCAAAAGGATGAGCTTGGGAATATTTACCTTACAGTGCATAGCGGTTCGCGTAACCTTGGAAAACAGGTAGCGAGTTATTATGACAAAATCGCCAGGGAATACTGTAAAAAGCGGGGCATAAAGCCACCTCCCGGGCTGGCCTGGTTGCCGAGGAATAGCAAATCCGGAAGACAATATCTTGCAGAGATGGAGTTTTGCATGGCCTTCGCTTCAGAAAATCGCCGTTTGCTGGTGGCATCCGCATTAGAAGTAATGCGGTACTTTTTCCCCGAAATGAAAGAGCTGGAAAGAATTGAGACAGTTCACAATTATGCGAGTCTTGAGAGGCATTATGGAGAAAAGGTGCTTGTCCATCGAAAAGGAGCGGTGCTGGCAAAAGGTAAAGTGATAATTCCCGGTTCCATGGGGAGTCCCACTTACATAGCCAAAGGCCTGTGCAATCCTGAAAGTTTTTGTTCTTGCTCTCACGGTGCGGGAAGGGTGCTGGGCAGGCATGAAGCGAAAAGAAAGCTCAATTTTGCCGAAGTGAAGAAAGATCTGGATGAGAGAAATGTCGTTCTTATGACTCCGGATAAAGGTGCTGTAATAGAAGAAGCCAGAGTAGCTTACAAAGACATAGATAAAGTTATGGATTATCAAAAGGATCTGGTGGAACGATTGGTAAAATTAACCCCTCTTGCTGTGATTAAAGGCTGAAAGTTGTTCACTTCACCTCCATATTCTTTTGTTCTTCTGATACTTTTTCAACAATTCGCAGAGCTTTGTCAAGCATAGGATCTGCTTCACCAATTAGCCATGAGATCTTTTCCTCAAGGCTCAGAGGTATGGGAATATCCGGCTCTATATGTCTCCCCTCTTCAAGAAGCAAAATCCTCGCTTTTGATAGATTTGCATTGTATTTTTGATTGACGTTTTTCTATTTTACAATCGATGTGAACATTCAGTTTCATGAGACTGTTTTTGTTAGTCATTGTTGCATATACACTGTCTCATTTTTGGGGTTATATCACATATTTCGGAGGGAGTTTACGCAAAATTGCTAACAGATTCAATTCAGAATTTATAGAAAATTCTTGACACAGCCTGGCTAGATCAAGCATCAACAACGCTTCCATTCTCGAACTTTAACACCCTATCTGCAATAGCAATAGTGGAGGTTCTATGACTTATAACCAAAACCAAAGAATTTTGCCGCTTCAATTCAAGGAGTGAATCCAATATAATGTTTTCCGTATTAGCATCAAGGAACGATGTTGGTTCATCTAGTATCACTATTTTAGGTCTTCTTAGCAGGAGTCTTGCCAAACCAATACGTTGTGCTTCTCCAGGTGATATACATAAACCTCGCACTCCCAAATACATATTAAGTCTCTTGGGACTGGTGTCTATTAATTCTTCTAGACCCGCTTGTTTGACTATTTTCTCTACTTCAGCAATGGAGTACTCCTTCATCCCCAATGTAATATTTTCTAAAAGGGTTCCCTCTATTATAAATGTAGTTTGAAGCAAGAACCCGATATTTTTTCTGTAATCATCCATCTTGATCGCGTTAATGTTAACCCCATCTATATATATTGCTCCACTTTGTGGTTCAAGCAATCTCGCAAGGATTCGTGCAAAGGTGCTTTTGCCGGAACCACTACGTCCTGTTAGTGCAACAATATTCCCCGGCTCTAAAACAAGATTCACATTTTTAATCACAGGTGTGTAACCATCGTAAGAAAAAGTCACATTACGAATTTCCAAAGCTTTCTCAAAACAAAAGGGTTTGCTACCTTTGCTTCCCACAATATTGTTTGGTGAATGGATGTAATATTCTTCAAATCTTTCATAAGAGACTTTTACTTCTTGATAGCTTAGGACTATCCCTGTCAGCGACACTACAGGTTGATATAGCAAACCAGCAAGTAAGTAAAACCCCATGAAAGTCCCCAATGTAATGTTACTGGCGAAAACAAGGTTCGCTCCGACCAATAAAATTCCAAACGACCATAGATAATTCAGTAAACTTGCACCTGCTTGATACATAGACTGAAGAAACATTACCCTAATTATCACTTGTATCAATTGCTTCATTCTAGAACTTATATCATTGTATGCATACTTTTCCAATCCCAGCGTTTTCACAAGTTCAATGGAGTTGAAGTGTTCATTGACTTTGCCAATGATTTCCTGTTCGACGTTTTTTTTCATTGCTGCAGCTTTCCTTACTGGTTTTCTAAACGCTGCAATAAGTCCAGCCTGAAGCGCAAACACAACTAAAACTAAGGACATTAAAATGGGAGACCATCTGTACATGAGGATAACAATAACCACTATCAACAATGTATACGTAGCTCCGTTTATCACTAACTTTAAGAAGTAGTCTACCAATAATTCTGTATCATAGAACATTCTGTATTGTATATCGCCGCTTCTTTTGGATATGTGAAAAGCAATTGAAGTGTATTGAAGCTTGTTGAAAAAATCCATTTTAATTTTGTAATTAAGCTGAGCAGCGGTTCTTGCCAATAAGTAATTATTTAAAACATTCATAACTGCCGAAATTATGAACGCGAAAGCCATCAAAATCGCCAACTTAGCTAAAAGTTGGCGATCCTGCATTGCAAATATTCTATCTACAAGTATTCTATTTGCTATTGGGGAAATAAGGTTGGCTGAGGCAAAGCAAATAGATATTATCAGTGAAATAACAATGTATTTCCATTGGCCCTCTAAGTATTCTCTCATTGTTTGAACATATCTGAAAAACACCTTGTTCCTTATCTTCATTGTTGACTCACTCTTTCTATCACTACTTTATCACTAACGTATCGGAAAAGCATGCCATCATCAGCATTGTATTCACACCACACACGAGTTGGGCTCAAAAAAGCATATCGCAAATGCTTACCACTACTATGCAGTTTCTTGATTCCTACCGGTACTATTCTCATAGCATCATGTATAAAAGAGTTTAAACGTATTATACGCTTCAGTCCTTCTCTTCTTTCTAAAACACCATATAAAGCTGGAAGCATAAACATTATTTGTAGGTCACAGAATACATCACCTGCAAACCAAATATAATTGACATCAGTATCAGAATCAATACGGATCTTAATTGGTGTATGTGGTCAAATAAAATTGACCCCCCAGGGCCATAGAAAATTGACCCGTTACCCCGTGGAAAAAAAGACCTTCTTGAGCGAGATAATAGAAACAATCTGCTCAAGGAGGTATACGGAGGGGTGAAAAACGTGTACGAGGTCAAAGAGATTCAACGGCTCTATCAGGAATATGGTTCTATTCGTGAGGTAACAAGACTCACCG
>NZ_JGCK01000072.1:0-2428 GCF_001639905.1 Kosmotoga sp. DU53
GAATGGATAAAGATCTTCCATGATAAAGCCCTAACCATGGCATTATTAGATAGAATCACACACAATGCCGTGATTCTCAATATGTCTGGAAGAAGTTACCGAAGAAGGGATATTTTAGAAGATACCTGAGGTGGGTAGCGGGTCATTTCCTTATGGCCCTCCCGGGTCAAAAACCTATTGACTTTATACAAATTGGAGAAATGAAGTAAATATTGATAATTTTCTTCGTGTAATTGTACATCTTTTCAACACAAATTCTTTTTAAATGATGCTTTTCATTTTCAACAACCATCTGAACTACTTCAACTCCAAGAAATGTTTCGAGTTTAGATGTTAAACACAAGTACACTCCTTCTTTCTTTGATTCTATATTAACAATCTGCCTACCGGATAAACGGCCATCAGTATATATGTCATACACATGTGCTACGTTCACAGTGTCACAATACCTCCCTCCGTTTTAATAGATCGATCGCATCTTGCCAGTAACGACGACGATAAGAATACAAAGAAGCATTCCGATCGAAAGCGAATTTATCCATTGCCCAACCATTTCTGGTAATACTCTTAAGTGATATACAAGCGCGCTCACATTTCCTGCTGCATGAAGTAAAATAGCAATCATTAGTCCCAGAACTCCTGGTCTCTTTATACTTTTTCCAAAACCTGTAAGCGCTACCACTGTTAATCCAGCATGTATGAAACTCACTATGAATCGTTCTCCCATAAACCCGCTAAAATAATAAAAAGGCTTACCCTGCATTGCAGGTACCTTTGCGACATTATAGGCAACATACCATATCTCGCCAAGTCCGAATCCAAACCCGAGCATGTATGCTATCCTAAATATTTTTTTGTTGTCCATCTCCCGGATTTTCATGAACAGCGCTGGCACTATCTTCACGATCTCTTCCGTAACAGGCGGTATGAAAAGAAAGATCAAAAGAAAACTCAACGGAACACCAAGCTCAATAGCACCCTGAATATTGAAGATGTCTTTCAAAACTCTCAACAAAGGCATTTTAACGAAAAGATTCACTATCGGACACAACGCAGCTGTTATGGGTAAGAGAAATAAATACCTATCGGTTTTGAGATCGACTTCAAGAAAGTAATAATACAATCCACCCCAAACTACTATGGAAGAAATGGTTGTTATGATAGCCACGATATAAATGGAGTGCATTTTCTCACTCCTTTTCGGTCAAGCCCGCTTTTTGCATCAAGAACTCTTTGAATCCTTCCATATCTTTGGGCGTAATCCCAACTTTTTCTCCGTTTTTCAAATACAGCAACAAGATCCTCCTATTCACCCTTCTTGCGCACATGTAAACTTTTCCTTTATCCAAATATTCCACACGACCTAAAGCGTAACCGGGAAATTTCATGAAACCTTCAGCGGAGGACATTGGATTAACTTTCATATTTTCAATTGCAATTTTTTCAATTTCACTGTATGGAATATCCTTTTTGTACCACCCGCATCTCAAAAGAAGATGGGTATCTGTACAAATGTATTCCATTTTGAAGTAGATAATCACATATAACATAAGTATGATACCAAATCCACAACCAATCAATATCGCTGGAAGAGCTATAAGAAACACGCGCATTGGAGGCTGAAGAAGTAGAAATGCCCAAAGTGGCATAAAGCCAATTATTGCTAGTCCCAAAACAACAATCCATCCCAGGGAGGGAGAGGGTTTTACAACAAGAGTTTCTTCTTTCACAGATACACCTCCTCAGGAAAGCCGGGATTCTCTCGCCTATGAGTTTTTTGTTCAAGAGAGCCTGTCAACAATCAGCAGCATTGTTTACATAAAACACCAGATTGTGTGCTGCCATCATATTCTCCGCCGCTACCATATTGACAAGTGCATATTGGTACGCGGCTGCAACGAAAGCACCTGCAAATACAAGTGCAACTGCTAATACAATAGCCACAGCTGTACAACTATCAGGCCTTGGATCACCTACACTTGTAATGGTTGGTGAAGAGTATTTTCTCACAATTTCACCCCCTATTGAATTCAGTTTACATCATAAAAGAAAACCTCTATAGCAGGAGAATCCCAGCCTAATTCTTTTTTCAGAGTTCCTGCGTGTTTAAAACCAATATTATGAAATTGTTCAAAATGTAATTTGTCGTGAGACAAGCAATATGCATGTATTCTGCTAATATCTTTAAAGAATACATTGAACTGTTTTACTTTTTTTATACACCATCTTGTATAAAGTCAATAGGTTTTTGACCCGGGAGGGCCATAAGGAAATGACCCGCTACCCACCTCAGGTATCTTCTAAAATATCCCTTCTTCGGTAACTTCTTCCAGACATATTGAGAATCACTGGCATTGTGTTGTGATTCTTAATGCTAATAACTGCCATGGTTAGGGCTTTATCATGGAAGATCTTTATCCATTCCGAG
>NZ_JGCK01000049.1:0-9645 GCF_001639905.1 Kosmotoga sp. DU53
CTGAAATTGGCGCAAACGTAATTGGTAAAATTCATCAACTGCAGGATTTGGCACCTATCATACTTTACCATCACGAGAGGACAGATGGGAGCGGCTATCCTGAGGGACTCTCGAAAGATAGAATACCGCTTCTTGCCCGTATTCTAGCCGTAGCAGACGTATTCGATGCACTGGTGAGCGATAGGCCCTATCGTCCTGGTATGACACCTGAAGAAGCAATCAGAATAATGGAAAATATGGCATTAGACCAGGATATTGTCAAAGTATTGAGAGAAAACCTCGAAGAGATAATGAAATCGATGAACTCGTTGCTTGTTCAGGAAAATGAATAGATTTCGTAAAATCAACTGTTCGAATCGACCTGCCACTACTGACATTATCAACCGAAAAAATATTCGAAGAATCTTTGTGTCTTTTATTGTTCTTCTATCCTTCCTACCCGATCACGTTACGTAGAGATGGGTCATGGTACTTCCAGCCACATGGGTCTATAATCTTTATTAAACGTACATTTTTAGGGGAGTTTGATTTGTTTATCTGGGATTTTATCTTTGAAGCACTTACATATTCCAGCTTTGCTGCAAGAAGCATGCTTGGCCAATTCTTTGATATCGCGGGTTTCAGTCCCGTGGAGATTGGCTATTTGGTGGCTATGCTACCCCTTGTAGCATTGATTTCAAATCCATTCTGGTTTAGAGTGGGATCAAGGATTACGGATAAAAAAGCCTTCATAATTGTTTCGCTCATTTCGGGCTTTTTATTCTGGCCAATATACATTTCGAGAAATTTCATTCTTGGCCTCATTTCAATTGCCGCCTTTTCCTTTTTCTTCTCGGCCGTTGTCCCCCTTGGTGATTCTCTTATGATGGCTTCCATAAAAAAGCACGGTGGCACTTTCGATAAAATCAGACTCTTTGGTACCATAGGTTTTTCTATTACAGCACTGCTTTTGAGTTATCTGGTTAAATGGGGTTTCATCTGGTATTTCATAGTCGCTTCAATCAGCCTTTTTATCGCTCCCATTGTGATAAATATAAAAAGAAAGAATAACAAGAAAATACAGGAAAAGCCAAAAACGGTGTTTATAAGAAACGGAAACCTGTTTACTTTTGTTCTTATGACCGTTGGAATGATCTTCGGTGTAACTCTAGGAAGTTTTCATAACACCTTTTTTCCTGTTTTATCTCGAGAAATGGGCTATGATAAATCGGTTGTAGGACTTGTCTTTTCTTTCATGGCGATTACAGAGATTCCTTTCCTGTTTTTCGCAGAAAAGATCATAAGAAAGTTTGGAAATTTCAGTGTTCTTGTAGTCGGCATGCTGGTAAGTGCTTTGAGAGTTGTGCTGGTTACTTATGTCTCGGGACTGGTGCCTTTGTTGCTAACCCAGGCTCTTCACGGGCTCACGTACATCTTGATGTATTACGCCCTTTTTAACTATATACATTTCAGATTACCCGAAAGATACCTAACCAATGCTCAAAGCCTTTTCTGGCTAACAAGTTCAGGATTAACATATATTTTTGGGTCAATTATCGGTGGTTATCTCATAGAGTACTTTCAAACAGTAACGGGTTTTAGGATTATGGGTTATTCAGGTTTTATAGTAGCCGGAGCAATCATAGCAATTTTCCTTATATTTAAACGCAAGACATCATAACTTTCAGCGCTTTCATTTAAGTGAGCGTCAAAGAAGAAAACAGGGACTGTGTCGTAGTGGACTGTACCTGTTTTTCGAGGCTCACTCACACGTAGCGTGCTTACCGAGCTTTTGTACATTCGTCATCCTGAACTTGATTCAGGATCTCGTACTTAAGAAAATAAGATTCTGGATAAAACATCTCCAGAATGACAGCTTTTTCAACTGCAAAGCAGTTCGTAACAACCACGAAGTGGTTCGCAACAACTCCGCAGGAGTTCGGGTCAATCCCGAAGGGATTCGTGTCCGCCGCGCAGCGGCTCTCTCGGATTCTCGGATTTTTATCAGCGTCTGCAAGCCTCAACCTCGTGAGCGTCAACGTCGTGAGCCTCCTGAGCGCAGCTCAGCACTTTCGCCGCATAGCGGCCCTCTCACCTTCTCGGATCTCGGACTCTCGAAGTTTTTTTGGTGGACTGTCCCCATTTTCCATATCCGCTGCGCAGCAGCGCACAGTGGAGTACCTCCATTTTCTTATTTTCATTGCTAATAGCGACTCCTAATTGGCACAATTTTGCATACAGATGATTGAAGCAAAGACTACTACTATTCTTTAAAGGAGGGATGTAGGTGAGAAAAAGAGGATTTTCACTCGTTGAGCTTTTGATCGTTTTAGCGGTTATTGCTGCATTGATCGCCATAATTACACCAGTTGCGTTAAACGCGATCAAAAAAGCACAGGCTACAAAAGTTGCGCAGAACTTGAAAACACTTGCCAATGCCTTTGAAAACAAACTTTATATTGATGGTGAAATTCCAGCATCTATTAATGAGCTTGGAAGAGATATTGATACTGACAACTATGGTGTCGCATATTATATAACCAGCCCTGGAACCTATGATGTTATTGTGTACACCAAAGAAGATGTTGATTTTACCATTGTTAAGAATATATTGAGTGACGCATGGAATGGACCAATGCCTTCTTATTTTAATGTGCTACCTGGTTCTGCAGATACAACCGACGTAACAGCATGGTATGAATTTATCTTCACAGTATATTGATATCATATAATTGACCCCGATAACAGAAAATGGGGACTGTACCGCAGTGGACTGTCCCCATTTTCTGTTTTGACTGTAGCTCCTATTTTAAGCAATGTCAACTGCGAAGCAGTTTGCATCAACTCCGAAGGAGTTCGCCTCACTGGCGTCAGCCAGTCGTATCTTTTGTAAATATTAGAGTCTGTCCTGTCCTTTTTTACTTTGATTCATCTTCGTCTCTCGTGGCCGCGTAGTGGCCCTCTCGGTTCTCGGACTCTCGATGTTTTTTGGTGGACTGTCCCAATTTTACTCGGACTGTACACCATTTCAAAGGAGCCTTTGAAGCCGAAAATCTTTCTCCATGGAAAGGGCAGGGTATGAAATTTTATAATTTTAAAACCCATCCTTTCGTATAATTTTCTCGCTTTAATGTTCTGCTCTATTACAAAGAGCCTGATCATAGGCAACCTTTCTTTTTCTGCAAAATCAATTATGAAACTCAAAAGCGCTGTTCCGATTCCTTTGCCTCTTGCTTCTTTTACAACGGTTATAACGTCTAAAAGGAGACCATTTTTAGCACTCTTTTTTAACGCCAATCCTAGGAATGCTACTCTGAATATGGAGATCCCGAATTCTTTTAAAGCATCTAAGACGCCGATTTCAAGCCAATTGTTTTTCTTGGTTTTTATTCCAGCGACACCTAAAATTTCTCCGTCTTTTCTGGCCACAATTATCCCGTCACTTTTCAGGTATCTTGAGTATATTTCAATACTTTTTTCTTTTGAACCGAAAATAGGTTTTACTTTTTCGCTAAATGGTTCGTAAAGTAACTTTGCAATCTTTATTCTTTCATACGGGAAAAAACCGAAAGCTATTTCGATATTTTTCATATAGTTACCCCCCAATAAGATTCTATAACCTGTTAGCACTAAAACCAATACTATCCAAAGCTTTGGATTCCATATAGTTTATCTTAGAATTAAGTTAAGCTTAAGGGAAAGGAGCGAAAGAGAATGCCTAAAGTAACGACTAAGGGACAGATTTTCGTGTGCGAAATCTGTGGAAATGTTGTAGAAGTAAAGGAAGTTGGAGGCGGCGAATTGGTCTGTTGTGGTCAGCCAATGACGATAAAAGAAGACAAATAGTCGGTTACACCAACTCCGAAGGAGTTCGTACCACTGACGAAGCCAGTTGTACCAACGCGAAGAGCACGCGCGACACGCTGACTTCGTTAGGACTAGCACACTGCGTGTGGACATGCGCTCCTTCGTCGCGGCTATGCGGCCCTTCGAGCCGGAATAAGACATTTTCTATTCCGCCGAAGGCGCAAAGCCATTCCGTAGGAACGCGTAGCCTGAGCGAAGCCCAATACGGCCGCTGCGAAGCAGGGAATTTCTTGCCCTCTCGGATTCTCGGATTCTTATCAGGAGTTCGTGACAATCCCGAAGGGATTCGTATCCGCCGCGCAGCGCCTCTCTCGGTTCTCGGACTCTCGGATCTCGGATTTTTATCAGCGTCTGCAAACCTCAGCCTCGCAAGCGTCCTGGACGGAAGTCCAGCACTTCGACAGCTCTGCTGGCTCTGATATAATGAAAGAGATGAAAAAATACAAATGGATCAGAAAACCTGAGAACGCGAAATTTATCGAAAGGCCAAACCGCTTTACTGCTATTGTGGAACTATCTGGAAAAAAGAAAAAGGTTTATCTACCAGATCCAGGAAGACTTGAAGAGCTTCTCCTTCCGGGAAACGAGGTAATTCTGGAGAAGAGGAGAAATAGTGGTAAAACAGAGCATGACCTTCTTCTTGTAAAGACCAAAGCCTTTCCCACCGGTGAACCTCTTTTGGTAAGCGTAGATTCGCGGTTACCAAACCTTTTGTTTCGCTGGTTGATCGATGAAAAAATTCTTCGCCATTTTGGAAAGGTTAAGTATGTAAAACCAGAACCCGTAGTAAACCACGGGCGGCTTGATTTTTATATTGAAAGTGATAACGGTAAACACTACATCGAACTAAAATCGGTAAATCTCATCGATGCCGAGGGGACGGCGAGATTTCCCGACGCTCCCACGAAAAGGGGGACAAAGCACATAAAGGAACTAATAAGGCTCAATTCTGAAGGCTTTCACAGCTGGATATTTTTCATGATAGTGAGGAAAGATGCACTGAAATTCAGCCCCTTTTTCGAGAGGGACCCGGAGCTATCAGAGGCTTTAAATGAGGCTTCAAAAAATGGAGTTCAAATCAAAGCACTTCAATTCAGTCCTGGAATTGACGTGGAATTTTGTGGAGAACTGAGAGTAGAACTCGAAAAAAGTAGTTTCCCTGGCTTCTGGCCTGAAGTAGAATAGCCGACAGTTATCAATTGGAATACGAATAGGAGATTGAAAATGGGGACTGTCCCGCAGTGGACTGTCCCCATTTTCTTGACCTGTCATTCTGAACTTGATTCAGGATTTCATCCCTGGATTTTATCCGCCGAAGGCGCGTGTCAACTGCGAAGCAGTTCGGGTCAACTCCGAAGGAGTTCGTGACAACTCTGAAAGAGTTCGGATCAATCCCAAAGGGATTCGTATCCGCCGCGTAGCGGCCCTCTCGGATTCTCATGTTTTTCGTCGCAAGCGTCTATAATTCCCCCACTCCGAAGGAGTGCTCACCCCTGACGAAGTCAGGCTTACCCCCGGCACAGCCGGGCTTACCCACGCGAAGCGTGCTTACCAGCCGCGCAGCGGCTATCTCGGTTCTCGGCTCTCGGATTCTCGTGTTTTTCGTCGCAAACGTCGCATTATCAATTGTTTGTTCCCATTTTCTAAGCTGTCTTCTATAACGCAAAATGTTGATATTCATCATCGAATCATGATAGGGTAAACACAGGAGGTGTTCAAAATGTTGGATACTGGTGATAAAGCTGTTGATTTTGAACTTTTCAGTACTAATCTGGAAAAAGTTAAATTGTCACAATTCAGAGGAAAAAAAGTAGTCCTTGTCTTCTATCCTGGGGCTTTTACGAGTGTGTGCAAAAAAGAACTATGCACGTTCAGAGACAGCATTACAAAATTTGGGAAGCTTGATGCAGTTATATTGGGTATAAGTGTGGATAGTCCTTTTGCAAACAAAGCTTTCAAAGAACAGAACATGATATCTTTTGAACTGTTGTCCGATTACACCAGAGAGGTCTCAAGGAGATACGGTGGTGTACATGAAGACTTTGCAGAGATGAAAGGGTACACTGCTTCAAAAAGAAGTGTATTCGTGGTAAACCCCGAAGGTATCATAACGTACAGGTGGGTTACCGATAATCCGGGCGAAGAACCGGATTACGCCAGCGTGTTAGCCGCAGTCGAAAAAGCTTAATCTTTGGATTTGTAAATAGTCCCAGAGTTTCCTGGCTTCCTTATGTACAAACTCAATAGATTTTACTCCGACATGGTTAAAGAGATTGCTTTAGAAGAAGGGAACTGGACTGTCCCTTTTTTCTACAGATCGCCACCTATTGACCCTACTATTTTCTCTATACTTTTAATTTATTCCTGAAAGTTCAAAGCAGGTCTATCAAGAGAGGTTTCAATACCTTCTTGATAACGCTCAGCAATATTAAAGCCAGAAGGGTTATAATGGCTGTTCTAACATCAAATCCATCAAGAGAAAGTCCAAAGGCAAGCCCGGCACCAGGAGGATGTTCAGTATCTGTCATAATCATTAGAAACATAGCGAGTCCAACAGCAGTGGCTCCGTAAATTATCTCATATTTGCTTCCATTGAGGCCGGTTATAAGGCTAAAAATGTGAAGAAAAAAGGCTGTTAATACACCAAAGGCGTTTCCGCCAATTATATATTTGGGTCTGGAAGCTTTTTTATGAGGTATAGTAAAAACTATGAAAGAGCTGGCCCCAAAGGACGCTATCACTGCTGCTTCAGAAATGGTATCCAGCAAGAACAAGATGCCCATTACTGAGAGTCCCATGAGCAATGTCTGAAAAATATAACGTGACTTATTTCGTCTGAACTTCTCATCCAGAATTCTCAAACCAGACCCCTCAATACTATAAAATACGCACCCAAATCATATCACAAATATTTTTTGTCAAGACATAGACTGAATAACAACAATGGACTCATGAAAGAATCATAAACAAGAAAGAAAATGAGGACAGTCCATAACAGGACTGTCCTCATTTTCTTATCAATTCTAAAGCAACAAATCTTTATACATCTTAATGTGAATAATCCCTGCCTCTTCGAATTCCTCTGAATCTTTTACATAACCAGCTTTCAAATAAAAGCCTGAAGCTGAAAGCTGGGCATTCATTATAATTCTGTATATACCTTTATTTCTCGCCTGAGACTCAACAAATTCTAAGAGCCTGGTTCCCAGTTTCATACCGCGATAAGGTTTTCTAATGGAAAAGCGCTCTAACTTCCAGATCCCATTTTCAACTTCCCTGACTCTACAGGTACCCACAGCTTTACCATCACACCTCATAAGAAAGTGTACAGCCTCAGGATCCAGCCCATCAATTTCAATAGCTTCAGCAATTCCCTGGCCTTCTATAAAAACTTCTCTCCTTATCTCAAAAGCTTCTGCAAGCCTTTCTTTATCAGATCCAGGAAAAATTATTAGCGTTATATTCAAAAAACCATCTCCTAAAACTTGAGTACTTCATCGTTTATTATAACTTTTTTAGCTATCAGAAAATGCAGACTGTCTCCATTTTGATTTTGGCTGCAAAATAGATTTAGCGTAAACTAGTGCTCTTGTAGAGAGGATGCTATACTCTAGACGCGATAGATTCAAAAAAGGGGGTAAATCGTTTGCTAGAATGGAATTATAAAGAAGTTGTTTCTCTTCCTGAAGTGAAAATGGATGATCTCAACAGTTCGAAAATGAGAGAGCTTAGAGAGAAATATCATCTTGATGAAGTAGTGGCTGGTGTCCATAGTGATTATGAGAAGTTAAAACGTTTGATGAAATGGGTTTACGATAGGTGGAAGCACAACGGGAATAATGAACCATCCAGGGAAGACCCTTTAACTATACTTGAAGAGGCCTCAACAGGAAAGAATTTCAGATGTGTGGAATACGCCATTGTAACTGCTGCAGTTGCTAGATCTATGAGTTTCCCATCAAGAGTTCTTGGCCTCATGAGAAAAGATGTGGAAACAGCCACCTCTGGAGCTGGACACGTGGCTGTTGAGGTGTGGATGGATGAGTATAAAAAATGGGTGTTCCTTGATCCGAAATGGGATGTTATGCCAGAACTTGATGGGCTTCCGCTTAATGCGGTGGAATTTCAGGCAGCTATTACTGATAATGGAAGCAGATTGAAACTTATCGGCTCATCCGGGACCGAGAAAAGTGTATATCTAAAGTGGATAGCTCCCTACCTGTATTATTTTAACTATCGGGTGGATCAAAGGTTTTTCACGGAAGAGGAAAAGAAAAGCGGACTCAAGATAATGCTGATTCCAAAGGGTGCCAAACCTCCGCGTGTGTTTCAGAGACGTTATCCAATAGGGGAGTATATCGGTATTTCAAATCCGAAACAATTTTATCCAGATATGTTTTCTCAATACCAGAAGAAATAGGCATGTTCAGCTCAGTATTATTCGCAAAGCGAAGAAAAGGGGGATGATTATGGAAAGCAAGGCGATAGTTGGAAAACCTGTTCCAGATTTCACTTTAGAAAATGAGAATGGTGAAAGCGTTACTCTGTCATCTTTTCGCGGCAAGTGTGTTGTGTTGTATTTTTATCCCAAAGATAATACACCAGGATGCACACTTGAAGCTCAGGACTTCAGAGACCATTTAAAGGATTTCGAGGCTCTGAACACCATAGTACTGGGTGTCAGCAAAGACAGCGTCAAATCACACATGAATTTTGCAAAGAAACTGAATTTGAACTTTCACCTGCTCAGCGACCCAGAGGCAAAGGTACACAAGATCTTCGACGTGCTTAAACCTAAGAAAAGGTTCGGAAAAGAGTATCTAGGAACAGAAAGATCCACCTTTGTTATAGACAAAGACGGCATTCTAATCAAAGAATATAGAAAGGTAAAAGTAAAGGGGCACGTCCAGGAAGTATTAGAATTCATAAAGAGCAATTGCGGTTGAAAAGCTGTACCAACGTTTCGATTAAATGACTCAACACACTACGTTTTTTGAATACCTGCAGAAAATGGGGACTGTCCCTTTTGTGGACTGTCCCCATTTTCCAGAGACAACTGCGCAGCAGTTCGAGACAACCACGAAGTGGTTCGCACCACTGGCGTAGCCAGTCGTAACAATCCCAAAGGGATTCGTATCCGCCGCGCAGCGGCTCTCTCGGTTCTCGGCTTCTCGATGATTTATCCGCCGAAGGCGCGTGTCAACTGCGCAGCAGTTCGGGTCAACTCCAAAGGAGTTCGTATCACCGGCGAAGCCGGTCGTATCAATCCCGCAGGGATTCGTGTCGCCGCGCAGCGGCTTTCTCGGTTCTCGGATTCTCGGATTCTCGGATTCTTATCAGGAGTTCGTGTTGGTCTGACCCCCAATAATGAGACACGGGTTAACGAGATCAAGCTTTAACGGATTGAATCAAAGAAATATTGCACTGTTTCTTAAAGGCTTGTGGTGTCATGTATTTCAAAGAACCATGTGGTCTGAGATTATGATAGAAATCCATGTACACCTGGTATTTCCGGTAAACGTCTTCCGCTCTCTCAAACACATTCATAGCCACAAATTCCCTTTGCACATTCGAATGCTGTGATTCAATAAAAGCCTGGGAATCAGGGTGGTGCTTTATCCCAAATTCCTGGATTATCTCGTTCTTTTACAAAATATTCCCGGGTGTAATTAGCTGTAAACAGGCTTCCATTATCCGTACGGACCAACTGAGGTACCGTTTCCTGGTAAAGCATTGCCCTTCCCAGTGTTCGAGTAAAATCTTTGCACTTGCAACTCTTCCCAAGATATGAACCCACTA
>NZ_JGCK01000023.1:0-4964 GCF_001639905.1 Kosmotoga sp. DU53
CTCCAAAAACATTGTGCAGTCAATGAGTACAGGTTAATCGATGTAGCGTTCCTGGGTTTCCCCGGATATCCTACTATTGATCCTCTAGTACTCCCAGGATGGAAGAGGGAGTGTGAGAAGCAGTCGCTCTTATGGCGG
Source organism: Kosmotoga sp. DU53 (assembly GCF_001639905.1). Lineage (NCBI taxonomy): Bacteria > Thermotogati > Thermotogota > Thermotogae > Kosmotogales > Kosmotogaceae > Kosmotoga > Kosmotoga sp. DU53. The sequence goes on from NZ_JGCK01000023.1 coordinate 139, forward strand.
ATCGGTTCTCTGTTCCTCTCTTCCTCCTGACTGCCTCCTTTATTTTACTCCTACATCGGTTCTCGAATCTCTTTTCTAAACCCTATACCCGCTTTTTATATAACGATCTCCTCCACAGGTCTTCGAACACTTCGCTCGGGACGTTTCCTTGAATAACCTGCACGCAAAACCAACTGAACAGGTTTTGATAAACCAAGCGAACTCTCCAGCTCTTCCTTCCAGGGAGATTCTTCCATCATTTGTGACATGGGGTGGATGGCAACCCCAAGTTCAGTACACTTCAGTGCCAATTTCTCGAAATTTCTACCAGCTTCTAGCGTAGAATGAACACTCGAATCCTCGCTCGTTATAATGATAAATCCAGAACAACTGTTCACCTGATTTCTGACGTTCTCAATTCCTTTATTTCTGAAAGACCTGGAAAACGCGTTTTTTCTGCTCATGAAAGCATACCAGAAAAACTTTACCAACCCCGTCATTCCCAGCATTTCAGGGGTAAGCCCGTCTCTTTTTTCAGCAACTTCAGATCGAGAAAATCTCAACCATTCTGACAGCTCTTTTTGCTTCTCATCATCGAATGCCTGTTTTTTGTTGGATTCCACCAGATTACTTGCAATCCATTCCCCTTCCTCGCTTTTCCGAGGAAAATAAACCAGGTGATCTGGTAAAAGTTTCTCAAGTTCTTTCAAATGCAAAAACTGCAGCTCTTTTTTTGTACAACCTCCTGTTGGTAGTCTTTTTTACCAAATCCCAGTCGTCCATTATCTTTCTGAACTGTGCGTTTTACCAAGTCAATTTCTCTTCTCGTATTTACCTCTATAAAATCTCTTAATCTGGAGCTCATTGTGTTAGGATTGTGTCATATGGAGTTGATCAAAAATGAGCAGATGGCTTGTAAAGCGTATTCTCAGAGCGTCCGGGATCCATTCTAGGTACAGAATACCCTGGAATTGGAAGCTTGGAACCCGCTTGTACAGCAAAGGAAGCTTCAAGAAAACCTACAGGCAGGAGGCCTTTAAAGTTCTCATACAGGAGGTTTACCGTAATTCAAAATTCTACCGTGAGCATCTCAAAAGATACAATCTCAAAAATGTAAGAACCCCTGCAGATCTCGGCGACTTTTTCACCTATCCTGAACAGCTGGAAAATCACCCTGAAGATTTTATCTGCCAGAAACCCGACATCTATTTCGAAACCTCCGGCAGTTCTGGAAGACCGAAGAAAATCGGGTTAACTCGTGAAGACTTCCTCCTGCTAGCCTTTACCACAGCCCACGGCCTGAAAAAAATGGGCATGCAGAAGAATGACCTCTTTCTCAACGCTTACAGCTATGGAATCTGGGTTCCTGGCCTGATCCTTCAGAACGCACTAGAAATGCTTGGTGTTCCTGTTGTTCCTGTGGGGCATCAGAAACCCGAGGTTATATTCGAAAAAATCGTGGATTATAGACCAACGATTGTTGGAATACTGCCGTCTTCGCTGATCGTAATAACAAAACTCGCTGAAAGATATAAAAAAGAACTTCCGAAAATTCGGTGGTTCCAAACGGGAGCGCAACATATTCCTTTGAAAACAAAGGAATGGATTAAAACCGTGTGGGGTGCGAACGTTGTTAACGGCTACGGTGCGACAGAATTCGGCGGAACGTTTGCAATAGAATGCTATGAAGGAAAGGGTTACCACTTCAACGATCTTCTGTTCTGGGTTGAAATACTCAACCCGGATCAGGACGGATACGGGGAACTTGTTGTAACAACACTCGCCTTTCGATGCATGCCATTGATAAGATACAGAATAGGCGATATAACCAGATTTGTAAATGACCGTTGTGATTGTCCCTTTAGAACTGCAAAGATCGATTATATACTAGGTAGAAAAGATGACATGTTCAAAGCAGCAGGGAACAACCTCTATCCCGGATACTTCTCAAAAGCGGTGGTTGAGGGAGTATTTCTCGGTGTAGAGATCGACACAAACGAAGAAATCGACCGCATAAAAATACGGGTTACAGAAGGTTCAAAAGTGGACTTAAAAAGGCTCGATACTTTCATCCTGGATACCATCGAAAAAGATGAACTTATAGTCGAAACAAAATTTGAATCACCGAATTCGCACACCGGGAGGAAGATACCTGAGGTAATTGATTTACGGTCATGGGATTGATGTTTGGAACCGCTGACACGGTTGAAGTGCGGACCTACGCTCCGGACGTTTGCAGACACTGTCAGTTAGTGAAGCGACACGAACCGCAAGTGGTTGTCACGAACTCCTTTGGAGTTGTTTCGAACCGCTTCGCGGTTGACAAGCGCCTTCGGCAGATAGAACCAAAGGCGAGTCTAGGATATGGAGAAAATGCGAGAACCCGAGAACCGAGAATCCGAGAAATCAAGAACAGTAAATTCCGAATCAAGTTCAGGATGACAAATTAGGCTTGCAATACTGTAATAAAGCATGTTTTTTATTGTAGGGTTTGCTCTTTGTGGACACAAAAATGTACTCTTATATACTGTCAAAAAAAGGGCACAGCATGCTGTGCCCCTACAATAGCGACTCTCGGATCACGGTTATTGTTTTAAGTATCAATTTTATCAACTGCGAAGTAGTTTATAACAACCACGAAGTGGTTCAAAACAACTCCGCAGGAGTTCGTGTCAATCCCAAAAGGATTCGTGTCCGCTGCGAAGCAGCCTTCTCGGACTCTCGGATCTCGATGCATATCTGTTATGATAAAATTACTACTTAAAACATAAAATATTAAACCAGAGGGGATTGGGATGCTTATCGAGAAAATGGGGTTATCCCGCACTGCCCTTGCAGGAAAAGTGGCAGTTATTACAGGTGCAGGCCAGGGAATCGGTAAAGAATTAGCAAGAGCACTGGCATGGCTTGGTGCTAAGGTCATCATCGCTGAAATTAAGGACACAGGAGCTGAAGTTGAAACCTTAATACATTCAGAAGGAGGCACAGCCCTGTTTGTCCAAACCGACGTTAGTGACGAAAAAAGTATTCAGGCATTAGCCAAAAAGGCTTTTAATACCTTTGGCAAGGTAGATATTCTGGTGAACAACGCCATTATCTACCGCCCCGGTACCATCCTGGAGCTCCCAATAGAGGCCTGGGATCAGGTTTATGCCGTAAATCTGCGTGGCGCGGTGCTAGGCATTAAAGCGTTTTTGCCGGGAATGCTCGAGCGCAAGGAAGGCGTTATAGTAACGATTACATCGAGCGAAGGCATGCCGTATATGGCCTCCTATTTTGCATCAAAGGCTGCGTTACAGTCTCTTGGACTATCCCTTGCAGGTGAATTGAGCGAAGAATCAGGTGTATCAGCCTTTGTTTTTGCACCCGGGATGGTGGATACACCCGGAGGAAATCAGGCATTCCAGGCGCTGGCACCAAAATACGGTATGTCTTACCAGGAATTTATAAATATGAGTCCCAATCCCGGCTATAATGGTCTAATGCCGGCTGAAGACTGCGCCGCAGGCTTTGCATACGCCATTGTCCATGCCCGGGATTATCACGGTCAGGTCGTCGATCCATTCCAGATTCTCGCTAAAACGGGCCTTCTACGCTTTTCCCCACAACCCAGAACCGAAACCGACAACACTGTCCCAGCCGAATCCTCCTTGGAAAAACCCGCAGAAAAGAAATCGGCGATTGAGCTTGCCAGAGAAGTAAAGAAAATCCTGGAAGCGGTTAATAAAGAAGCCAACGAACTCGATCTGTTCAGGAAAATGTGGGTTACCCGTGCATTCCGACAGAGAACTGGAATGAGCATCAAAGACTGGCTGGAAACAGTTACAGAATTGGTTGCTGAACTCGAGGCTGCAGAAACCGGAGACACCACAAAAATCGAAAACATTCGCGGCAAGTTACCCTGGTTAAAAAGTAACCTTGAGAGGCTTGCCGATTATTTCAAGAAGAATATGAAAGACGCAGAAGGATATTTCAAAGATCCCAAAGCTCTAGCTGAAGCCTTAGAGGTTTTAACCTACCGGGAAAATACTGTGCGATCGTTAATTTCGGCATTAGAGCAAAAAGTTAAACCGTAGACAAAGACGAATCTTTAATCTTTAGGATAACTTTTTTCGCTTCACAAAGCATCTATGCTTTCCAAACTCGCCTTTGTTCTTCGGGATCAGGCTTCTTCCACTTTTGTTTCATACATTTAATCGTTCTGACAACAGGAAGTTCCATTGCAAATTGGATTTTTAGAGAAATTTGTGATACTGCGAGGCAGCTCAACAAAAAGATTAGTTTTTATGGAACAACTATTGCCAGAGTCTCTAAGATCCTTGGTTTAGAAAGATTTTGCGAGCTTGGAAGGTAAACAAGCTCAGCTGAAGGTGTAAAAGATGGATTTAAAAAGTATTGGTGTATGTGTAGGATCAAGCAATATCTCATATTATGACGGAATTAAAGGAGAAAATGTTTCTCACCATGGCAATCCCATGGAGATTTTGAAGGAACTGATACCTCGTTTCTTGATAGATGGGAATGTCATTGTCACCGGTAGAAAAGCAAAAAAGATGGTGAAACTTTCCCAGATACCAGAGGTTGAAGCAACTGAAATTGCGTACAACACACTCCGGGATAAATACGGCGCTGTGGAGGGTATTGTTGGCAGTATAAAATAAATGCTGTAAAAATAAAAAAAGCCCTGTATCCTAGAATAGGAAGAACACATAAACCATACAAAGGAGGGATACAGGGCCCATGGAAATCAAAGATATTATACTCCAATTTCTCACAGAAAATGAAGAAGGAATGAGAAAATCTTTCTAACCTGGTTTTTGAATACGGTTATGGAATATGAAGCCCGG
>NZ_JGCK01000044.1:0-51250 GCF_001639905.1 Kosmotoga sp. DU53
GCTGCGAGCGGAGGAGGCTTGAGGAGGGTCACCCCTAGTACGAGAGGACCGGGGTGAGTGGACCACTGGTGAACCAGCTGTCGTGCAAGCGGCAGTAGCTGGGTAGCCAACGTCCATGAGCGATAACCGCTGAAAGCATCTAAGCGGGAAACGTGCTCCAAGACGAGGCCTCCAAGGGTCGTCCGAGAAGAGGACGTAGATAGGCTGGAGGTGTAAGCCCCGCGAGGGGTTGAGCCGACCAGTACTAATCACCCGAGACCTTTACCTATCCCTATGCACCTTTGAGTGATTTGAGAGTTATCCTGGGTGCCGATACCGGAGTGGGAAACACCCGGATCCATCCCGAACCCGGCCGTTAAGCCACTTCGGGCCGATGGTAGTGCGGGGGCAGCCCCGTGCGAGAGTAGGTAGCGCCCAGGGTTTTATGGGAAAAGGGAGAGCATTTCGCTCTCCCTTTTTCGTTGTTAGCAATAACCGAGAACCGAGAAGGCCGCTACGTGGCGGAAGTGCTGAGCCGCGCTCAGGAGGCTCACGACGTTGACGCTCACGAGGTTGAGGCTTGCAGACGCTGACATTTGATAGTGCGGCGCTTGCAGAGACTGTGTGCTGCTTCGCAGCGCACAGATTTGCGAGCTTCCGGGGCGCAGCCCCGCACTTCACTTCTCAATCCCATAAATCTCTTTCTTAACTTCCTCGGGATCTCTGTTTTCAAGTACCGCTATTCTCATATATATTGGCGGATGGGTGCTGAAAAGCGAAGAGAGTTTTGAAGTTTTCTCATTAACTTTTCTCTTCAAGGGATCTGCGATGAAGAGATGAGCCGTTGCGACATTTGCAACTTTAAGCTTTCGAGAGTTTTTAGCTATCTTTCTCAAAGCATTCGCCAGTCCGTTTGGATTTCGTGTTAGTTCTACACCGCGAGCATCGGCGAAGAATTCCCTTGTTCTTGAAACCGCAAGGAGCGACAAGCGTCCCAGAAAAGAAAAGACAGTCGCAAGTCCTGCTACTGCGGCGAGGAATGCCAGGATGGCTGCGGTAGAATTCCCTTCTTTACCTTTTCGACTTCCTCTTCTTCCGCCAAAACGCAGGTATCCCCACAGGCTCTAACGGCGAAGATCTGGATTATAACAACAGCACCTAAAAGAGCCGATATAAGAGTCATTATAAGGATATCTCTATTTATAATATGGCTCAATTCGTGAGCGATAACGCCGGATGTCTCTTCTCTATTCAGGTTTTTAAGCAACCCTGAAGTGACACAGATTACACCGTCTTCTTTTTTCAATCCGGTAGCGAAGGCATTTATCACGGAATCATCATCTATTACATAGATGTCGGGAGGTTTGGGAAGACCGGCGGCAATTGAAAGTTCCTCCACGATGTTTTTTAGCTGTTTTTCTTCGATATTATTCAACCTCAAAGGTCGGGCATTTACAGAGTGCAAAACGATGTTCTTCCCGGAGATCAGGGAAACAAGCAGCTGTATTGTTGCAATGCTCCCAAAGATAGCGGTAAAAATTGGGAAGATATTGAACATAAAGTCTATTACAAGACCAAAGAAAAGCATCATGAGAAAGAAAATTAAAATCAGAAGAACGCTCTTGCGAACGTTCTTCTTTTCTTCAGTATAGAAATCGACCGTAAAAGCCATAGTTAACCAAGATCTACCTTCGGAACTTCTCTTTCGGACTCGTCCGTTATCTCAAAGAGAGGAAACGGCTTGAACTTGGAAGAATACATACCGGCAACGATGTTATTAGGGAATATTTCTATCTTTGTGTTGAATTTGGTTACAGTATCATTGTAGAACTGCCTGGCGTAGGTTATCCTGTTTTCAGTTGTGGTCAGTTCTTCCATGAGTTGTTTTACGTTTTCATTTGCCTTCAACTCGGGATAATTTTCCACAATGGCAAGCAATCTGCCGAGAGCACCACCAAGAGCACCTTCGGCCTGAATCTTTTCATCTATGTTTTTTGCCGAAACGGCTTTGGTACGTGCTTGGATCACTTTTTCCAGGGTCTCGCGTTCGAATTTCATATATCCTTTCACTGCGTTGACAAGGTTTGGGATCAAATCATGACGTCGTTTTAATTGAACGTCTATCTGGGCCCAGGCATTTTCAACGCGTTTTTTTGATGCCACGAGGTTATTATAAACGCCAATAAACCAGAAAATGATGACAACCGCAATCACTAGCACGATCAACCCTATTATCATTGAATCACCTCCTACAAAATTATAATATATCCTGGTTGTATTGTAGCATGCTACAATATTGGAGATCGGTTTCTACGTTATAACTTTTTCAGACCAGATTATCAACATTGGAGGTGCACTGTGAAAAAACTGTTTGTGCTGGATATGGATGGGACATTCTACCTCGGAAATACGCTTTTTCCTGAAAGCCTCGAATTTGTGGAAAGAATTACAAGTACGGGTGCTAAGCTTGTTTTTTTGACAAACAATTCTTCGGCTACTCCTGAAGAGTATCACGACAAACTGGTGCGCCTCGGTGTTCCAGAAGGTTCTTTTTCGGTTTATACTTCAGGAGAAGCTACCATGCGTTTTCTCAAGGATAACTATCCAGGTTCTTCCGTTTACTTGCTTGCCACACCGTCAGTTGAAAAGATGTTCGTTGATTCGGGGATAATTTTAGATGAAAAAGATCCAGACGTTGTTGTTTTAACCTACGATAAAACCCTGACCTTTAAGAAAATTTCAAAATTTTGTGGTTTTGTAAGAGATGGCATTTCATATATAGCATCACATCCGGATATAAATTGTCCAACGGAAAGAGGATTTATCCCGGATGTGGGAAGTTTTATGGCTTTGATCAAAACATCTACCGGTAGAGAACCAGACCATATTGTAGGAAAGCCAAATCCAACTATTCTCGAAATGCTTATAGAGGAATTTGATGTGAATAGAGCCGACGTCATAATGGTTGGTGACAGACTCATGACCGACATTGAGTGTGGTTTGAGAGCCGGAGTTACAACAGCGTTGGTACTTACAGGGGAAACAACCAGAGAGATGGTACCAGACAATCCCCCTTTCATTGTAGCGGATAACCTGCTTGATCTTCTTAAAAAGTTAGGATATTGAGATAAATAACGCGGTTTTTAACACAACGACTGTTCTTAAATAAAATCTTGAAACAGTTCGATTTTTTAGCTCTTATATTGTAAAATAAAAGTATGAAAGTTATTTTTATCCTGTTAAAAGAGGTGGGATAGAAAATCATGAGCTAAGTTGTAAAATGAAAGAAATCCAATAAAGAAAACATATTGGTTAATTTAAAAGGGGGGATAAAAATGCGCAAGGTACTGATTCTTTTCTTTTTAGTGTTAATTTTCAGCCTGTCAGTTTTCGGTGTTTCGAAAGGTCCAAAGACAGTTGCTGAAATTACGGCAGAATTGATTGAAAAGGGTATTCTTGAAGGCGTATATACAAAAGATGAAATCAAAATGGATGGAGCTGTGACGCGTTATGAACTTGCACTCAGCCTGTACAATGTCATTAACTATACAGACAACTCAATGACACAACTTCATAAATATTTCAGTAAAATGGAGATTCTCTCTGGAAAAATCGATGAACTTTTCACTACTACAAATGTGCTTTCATTGAAAATCGAAGACAATAAGAGATTGATTACAAAATTACAGAATGACTTTTCCGAAAGGTTTGATAATCTCGAAAATGATGTTTCTCTTTTGGAGGAAAAGGTTAAAAGCTACGAAGAAACAATAGCGAAACTGCAGAAACAGTTAGGGTTTACCCTTGTTGGTCTTTTGGTAGTAGCTGTTGTAGCTATTTATGAACTGCTTCAACCATAATTGTTCCAGGATTATCGATCAACGGCGGGCTTAAAGGCCCGCTTTTTTATATTCTTCGATCAGGAAAGAAAGAATGCTTTCACGGTTCCTTACAGTAACTTCTATGGTTTCAAAACCACCCAGCGTGAGCAACTCTTTTATAAAAGGAAATTTTCCTTTTCTCAAAACGCAGAGGCAATTGTCTGAGTGTTCGAGCAAATTCTTAACAGCTCTTCTGAACTCTTCACAGCACTCTTCCAGGAAGCCTATTTCATCTATCACAAGTAGTTTTGAAGAAGTTTCAAGTTCCGGGATCTCTTTTGATGCTTTAAGAAACCCCTCCGGTATCGGTTGTATTTTCTTTTTTTCTCTTTTACCTATAAGATATTCAGGTCCTTGAATAAATCTAAGGTACAGTTCTTTTCTTCGTTTGTCAAAGCGCGTGAGAAAACCCGTGACACGGTATAGCTCTATAAGTTTTTCAACAATGTGGGATTTACCCGTACCCCTTTCGCCGGTAAGGAAATATTTTGGCATCTAAATCCACCTTTTCAAACCTTTGATTCCTTTTTATTGCTCCATAAAATTATTTGCTCTATGAATACTCCCATAAGGATTACAAAAATGATTGTTAAAGAAAGTCTCATTGCCATAAATTTTGGTCCAAGGAACTGAAGTTCTACCAGCTCCTGAGGAATCTTGATGCATGCCCATGCTGAAAGAAAGATAATAATGTTGGAAATACGCGCGCCTTTTTTAAGCAAAGCAGAAGCCATAGGAAAAGCCACATAAAGAGGGCCCGTAGGCAATGCACCCATAAATATAGAAATGAAAATACCTTTTATCCCGGAACTTTTCCCTAAATATTTCACAACCATTTCTTTTGGGACAAACACTGCAAAAAGTCCCATCAATACCATTACCGCAGGGAGTATCAGAATCATTTCAATGAGGAAATTCCATGAGGTTGTGATCACCGCTTCGCGCTTATCAGGAAAAATTGATAGCAAAATAACCGCGGTTACCAAAGTAATCCCTAAAAAGATCAAATCTCGCATCATTTCTTTTTTTTGCTTTTTCTTTAGAGACTCTTTCATAGTATCACTCCCATAATAAGCGCAATAATAATTGCTATGATGAAACTTATCCCGTTTCTGAGTAAAGCCATTTTCTTTCCCAGTTCTTTTATTTCTACCGGTAGGGTAACTACTCCAATCATAGTTAATGTGGTAATAAAAACTGCAACTGCTGTAACTGAAGCCCCACTTTCAAGAAGCGACGCTCCTAAAGGAAATGAAATTAAAGAAGGGATATGTAAGATCGCTCCCAATGACGCAACAACAAGTATTCCCCAAAATCCTGCCTGTTTACCAATAATCCTGGAGATTTGGCTTTGCGGCACAAAACCTAAAAGCAAACCTATAAAGACTATGATAATAAGCATGGTAGGAAGAATGCGAAAGAACGACTTTAGCGCTACTATTAATGATTTTTTCGCTTTTTTCCGATCTTTAATAAAAGCAAAGATCAAACAGCTAAGAGCGAAAATATTTATAAATATAGCGGTCACAATATATCCCCCTTCATCTTTAGACGTTCGCATATATGTGCCTATACTATAACAGCAATATTTCTTTTGTCAAGATTTTTTCGATTCTATTTTTTCCAAGTTTTTGTGTGTACAAGATGAAAGGGGATTTTGAAAGAGTTTAAAACAACTATCAGGATTGCTCGACATACTTCATGAATATCTTTTCAAAGTTTACCGTGTCCTGTTCGATAGATTTTATTTCAGTGCCCATGGTTTTCAAAGTGTCCATGAGATCGAAGAGTTTTTGCGGATTTTCCAGGTCGATCTTGAATTCAAAAAGCCCATCTTCCTTTTTTATATCTACCGCTCCGAATTCTTTGAGATGGGGCTCGAGCTCTTTTCCTTTGTTAGAAACCTTCAGCACATATCTTCGAGCTCTGAACATATCCATGAGTTTCTCCTTTTCTTCACAGACAACGATTTTTCCTTTACTCATGATAGCTACTCTGTCAGCAATTGCCTCAACAAGGTTCATGTCGTGAGTCGATAGAAGGATTGTCTTTCCTTCCTTTTCCGTAATGTTTCTTAAAATGCTCCTCAATTCAATAGAAGAAGCAACATCGAGGCCGAGAGTTGGTTCATCGAGAAGCAGGATATCTGCCCCCGTGGCGAGACAAACAGCCACAGCTGATTTTTGCTGCATTCCTCTGGAAAGTTGCTGTACAAGGTCGTTTGCTTTTTCTTCAAGGTTAAACTTTTTGAGGATTTCCAGTGCTTCCTCCCTTGTGAGTTTCTTTCCACGTATCCCGGAGAAATAAATCATGTTTTCTACCGGAGTCATTCTCCAGTAAAGATTTCTGTTTCCTTCCAGAACGGCGCTGATGTGTTTTAATGTTTCTCTACGTCTTTTTAAGAGATTTTTCCCCATTATCTCTATTGAACCTGAATCGGGGAGCAGTAATCCGCAAATGCTCTTTATCGTTGTTGTTTTTCCAGCACCGTTCGGCCCAAGAAGTGCAAAGATCTCACCCTGTTTAATTTCGAAAGACACTTCGTCAACAGCTACGAACTTTTCTTTGGTTTTCCTTCTCTTATATGTTTTCACAAGATTCTTTACTTTAAGAACTTTTTTATCTGTCATATTATCACCCCGTCAATACTGGCTGAGCGCGCCTGTTCTCATTGCTTTTTTCTCAAAAAGCCTGAAGATAAAGATTCCAAGAGAAAGGTACAGAAGAGAAACCAGCCAGAGATACAAATGTTCTATAAACGGAAATTCCATGATACCTATTTTGTTTATAGCCATCTGTCGCATTAAATACGATACTTGAGACATCGGTATAAATTTCATGATCGGAGTTTTCGGATCGATCATCGTGAAAGCAAGCGAACCGAAAGTCACGATTTGAACGAACGATGAGACCCTCTTGAAAATCAGGGCAATACCCCCGATGATCATACCTATTCCCGTGGCACACATAACTCCAACAATAAGAAGATAGATAAGCGTCAAAAAATCGAAATTCAAAGTCCTGCCGGTGGTGAAAGCGGCGAAATACATCAGGACAACTACCATAGAAACGTTGAGAACAAAATTACCAATGATCCTGGAAAACAGCTGAAATTCAAAGGGTATGGGCGACATAAAAACCTGTTCCAGAGTCCCCCTTTGAGCCTCTTCAATTATTCCCCAGCTGACACCCTGAAAAGAAAAAACAAACATGAGCCACATGAAATAACCCACAATAATTCCATCGAGAGTTTTTCCAAACCCGGGAGTTCCCCCACCGACGGTCTTGACCCCAAAGAATATAAGGTAAAAGAAAACTAGAATTGTGAGTATCCCGGAGATGGAATCGAAATAATAACGCTTGAATTCTATCAAGTTTTTCCAAAAATTCGCCCAGAAAGCTCTAAACATTTTAACCAGCTCCTTAGTTTATACGAATTACTGATTAAATAATATCATATTTGATTAAAATGTTTCAAGTATCCTATGCTTCCAACTTCATTTTTTTAATTTCAATAAGTATTATTTGATTTTGAACTAAAAAAAGAATCATAAATAAAGAAGAGAGGAAGAAATCCTCTCTTCAGTTTTTTAAATTTCTAAGTTATCATCTTGAGAATCCTAATAGCTGTAATGATCTACCTCTATCCCTTCACTATCATACAACTTTGCTTCATCGTAGTAACTTGCTGAAAAGAGAAGCTGATTTTCCGAAATATTCAACAGGCTTTCTTGGATGAACACTTTCCGGTGTATCGACTCCTATCATGCGAATTGTTTCGATTTCAGAATCTAAAATCACCTTGATCGTATCTCCATCTATATTGGAGTACACCTCTGCAGAAGCATATTCGGTTGGTTGTAACTGCTTTAGCCATTCTTCCGCATAGATGAATTGGATAGAGCCAGTACTAAGAGTGATGGGCGTTATAGTGAAAGCAATATTGATGAGAAGCAAATACATTACTAATAGCCATTTGGTTCTCATGAAATCCCCCCTTTTTGAAGATACATTCGAACCAATTTTTATCGGAAGAGAAAAAAGGAAACTGTGTAAAACTAAAATGGCCAACAAAAGCTTTGGAAAGACTTATAAGCGAACAAAAAACACAGGGGACACAAAGTCCCCTGTTTATGTTTAAGCTTGGAGGCGACGGAGGGATTTGAACCCTCGAATAGAGATTTTGCAGACCTCCGCCTTAGACCCCTTGGCTACGTCGCCCAACCGTCTTGTATTTTAACATGTTATCCAGATCTATTCAACTACAAAGTGAAGCTATCGCACTGATGCTGGGAATGGCTAACGCCGTTGAAGTGCTGGACAACGTCCTGGAGGCTCACGACGTTGACGCTTGCAAGGCTGTCAGCTGATGGAGCGACGTTTGCGACGAAAAACACGAGAATCCGAGAGCCGAGAACCGAGAAAAAACAAGACTCTTGCAAGGCTGTCAGCTGGTGGAGCGACGCTCGAAGACTGAGGCTTGCAGACGCTGATGAAACCCGTTGTCGGTTGTGCGTGAAAATCTGGAGAAAACGCGGACTGTATCATCTTCTCGCAAAACGGTCATTCTGGAGGTGTTTAATCCAGAATATTAATCCGCCACTGTCATTCTGGAAATCTTCTATCCAGAATCTGGGCTTTTTTGATGATTAGATCCTGAATCAAGTTCAGGATGACAATCTCTGTCAGGGTTCTTCTTAGCCACGGCTGGTAGTTCACTGAGGCGGAAAAAAACATATTCTAATCCGCCGTAGGCGCGTTACAACCACGAAGTGGTTCGAAACAACTCCACAGGAGTTCGCCCCACTGGCGTAGCCAGTCGCACCGAATCTCACTATTCTCCAATCTCCAACATCCGATCTCGCTTTTTAATGTACTCAGCGCGATTCCGTCGCGTAGCGGCCGTCCCGGATCTCGGGTCTCGAATCTCGTGTATTATGAAACCAGTTGACAGAGTTACAAGCATGATGTAAAATCATTAGCGTCGGGGACGTGGTGAAGATGGTTATCATGCCGGTCTGTCACACCGGTGGCCGCGAGTTCGAGTCTCGTCGTCCCCGCCAGGGAAAGAAGGGATATCTGATGATATCCCTTCTTTTTTTTACACTCACCTGAGGCGTTAGGAGGGTGTTTTTTTATTTTCTTGATTTCTAAGGATATTTTGCGTTGTAAAAGCATTATTTGATGTTGCTTTTGGAATGATGGCAATTTGATTGTCAGAAAATTTGTTATAGACTAAAAATACTGTATAACGGAAATTCTTTTTTTGAATAAGAAATAATCTTGAATGACCCGATAAGTGGGAAAGTGAAAAACCTTTCCCTGCCAGATTTAGGAGCCGACTCCCATCGGCTCCCTTTTTTCTTTTAGATGAGCTATAATTTGTTCAAATGACGAAAGAGTGGTGTTTATATGAGAGCCGGTGATATAGCCGAAAGCACTGTAATGGAATTATTCAAAGTTAATGATTATGATTGTCCTGTATGCAGAGCTGTTAATGACGCTTCGATAGCATGGCTTTCCAGTGTCCTTGCAGATCTTCTCCATAATTTCGAATCCCGGGAAAAACTCCTTCAGGGTGGACTGTGCCAGACGCATAGAGGCAAAATAGTGTCTCTTGCCAGATCGACGTCAGATATTGGAGGACTGCCGGTGGCAATGCTTCTGGAAGAAATGCTGGAACGCCAGCTCAAAGCTCTGGAAAATTCAGGGAAAAGAAGGTTTTTCAGAAAAAACAACAAAACCCATTCTAAAACATGTTACCTGTGTTCCTTTGAGAAGGAAACGGAGATGAGATATATCATAGCATTGCAAAGTGCATTTAGAAAAGCCGAATTCAGAAGAGCCTATGAAGAAACCTCAAGGATAATTTGTATTGATCATAGCGTGATGATTCTGGGAAGACTTACCGCAACCGAATGGTTTAAGGAAATTCAAAAAAAGAAGTATAGATTCATGTTAACTCAACTGGGGCATTATATTTCAAAACACGATTATCGAAATAAAGAACCTTTTGGTGAAGAAGCCCTTTTCTGGAAGATTGCTACTAAACTTACCGGGGAAATAGAAACAAAAGGTTAGCCAAAAAAACCGGTAGCAACGATGGCTACCGGTTTTTTTCTAATTTTATTGCTTTATTACTTGCCCTGAAGGATCAGTTCAAGATCTTGTTCGACAGTTGATATCGGTTTTATATCAAAATTCTCCACAAGAACTTTAAGAACATTCGGCGAAAGGAATGCGGGCAAAACCGGTCCGAGCCTTATGCCTTTGACACCGAGGTAAAGTAACGCGAGAAGAACAGCAACGGCTTTTTGTTCATACCACGCGATATCATAAGAGATCGGTAGGTCGTTAATATCATCAAGGCCGAAAGCTTCCTTCAATCGAAGCGCTGTAACAACTAGTGAGTAAGAATCATTACACTGCCCCGCATCTATTACTCTTGGGATACCATCGATATCACCGAGATCAAGCATGTTGTATCGGTATTTTGCACACCCGGCTGTCAATATGACGGTTTCTTTGGGTAATCTCTTAGCCATTTCTGTGTAGTATTCACGCTCTTTCGCTCTTCCATCACATCCGGCCATAACGACGAAGCGTTTAATCTTTCCAGCTTTCACTGCTTCTATTATCTTGTCTGCTACTTGAGCTGTTTGTTCATGAGCGAAACCGATCACTATTTTCTTTCCGGGTTTTTCTTCCAATCCACCCAGTTCAAGGGCTTTTTCGATAACAGGGGTGAAATCTTTTTGACCTCCATCTGTTCGATTGGGTATATGCTTCACTCCAGGCCAACCAACAAGACCCGTTGTGAATATCCTATCTTTATAGCTCTCGAGAGGTTTCTGGATACAGTTCGTTGTCATAACAATTGCACCGTTAAATTGAGCAAACTCTTTTTGCTGGTTGTACCAGGAAGTTCCGTAGTTTCCAACAAGATGCTTGTATTTCTTGAGCTCTGGATAGGCATGAGCGGGAAGCATTTCTCCATGAGTATAGACATTTATTCCTTTGCCTTCCGTTTGCTTCAGGATTTCTTCGAGGTCGAGAAGGTCGTGTCCGCTCACCAGTATCGCGGGTCCGGGGAGCGTACCGGTATAAACTTCAGTAATTTCTGGATTTCCGTAACGGGATGTGTTCGCTTCATCCAGAAGCTGCATGGCTTTAACAGCAAATTCTCCAGCTTTCATTACAAGAGCAACATAATCATTTACCGTCAATGAGTCGTCCAGGGTCGCAGCGAGACCTTCCTGTAAGAAGTGGAGAATCTCATCATTGAACTTTTGCAGAATGTAAGCATGGTCTGTATAAGCGGCGATTCCTTTCAATCCATAGGTAAGCAGTTCCCTCAGGGATCTTATGTCTTCATCTTTTGTGGAAAGAGCGCCTACTTCTGCACCTTTAAGTTCCCAGACACTTAAATCTCCGGGAACATACCATGTTGCAGCTTCAGGAACTTCTTTAGAGAATTCTTTTCCGTACTGTTCTTTGTAAGCCTCTTTTGTGGCCTTCATGATTCTTTCCCTTAATGCAAAAGCCTTTTCGATTTTCTTACCGATGCTTTCGGGATCGAAATTCACGTTGGTTATAGTTGTAAAAAGTCCTTCTGCCACAAATAGGTTCACTTCTGGATCATCTACACCGAGTTTCCTCGCTTCGGTAGCCCAGAAGGAAATTCCCTTTAGAACCCATACAAGAAGATCGAGCAGGTTAGATGTTTCCGGGTCTTTCCCACAAACTCCTGCCACTGTACAGGCCTTTCCGTTGAGAGTTTCAGAACATTGGTAACAGAACATACTCATTCAAAGCACCCCCTCTATGGATGTGTTAAGATTCAAGATCATCATATATTCTTTTTTCACCTGTTATCTTTTGTATAGGAACAATATCCTGTGTTATTTCCAGTGTTCCCAGATATTCGCCCTTTTCGTTTCTGACAGCGAGGTATCTTATATAGACGTATTTATCGCCGAGCTTCAGCCAGAAATCGGCACTATCACGTTTACCGGATTTGAAGTCGTTCAAGATCTTGTTGACCACATGAACGCTCTTTTGAGGATGACAGTTCTGTACCTTTCTGCCGATGATCGCTCTTGTCCTTATGAAGATCCTATCCGAGCTTTCATTGAAATATCTGACTGTGTCGGTATCATCCACGAAAGTAATGTCTATCGGGAGGGTATTGAGCATGGCTATAAGTTGTTCTACACTCAAATAACCGCTTCCGAGGTTTAAGAGGCCATCTTTGTTATCAACAGTGCTCTCCTGTGACTCAGCCTGAAGGAAGAAAGGAATGGGTTTGTAGGCGAAATAACCAAGCTCCTCGAACTGCTTCCTGATTTCCTTCCATTCAGTGTCAGTTATAAGCTTTAATGCCGTCGGGAAGAGAACTTTATGTTCTTTGTATATGTGGTTATAAAAGAGCTCGCTTATACCCAAAGCAACTTCCTTTATCTTCATTTTAACCTCATTCAAGGGCGAATTAAGGAGTTTTTTGAACTCTTTGATGAGTGCCCTTATATCATCATGCTCTTTCCACATGATAGCTGGGGGTTGAACAACGCCGTGCTTCTCCAGATAAGGGAAAAGGACGTCTTCTTCTTTGTGAAAATATTTTTCTATCTCAGAGAGGTAATCCGCAAACTCCTTCAGTTCTTTGAGAAATTCTTTACTATTAACTTCATCAAGTTCAGAATTTACAATTTTGTTGGTGAGTTCTCTTAAAGCTTTTGTCTTGTTGAGTATATCCTTGTGTTCTTCCATGAGAATATGAATTGGGTGCCATGGCTCCACATCCAGCTCATCTTCTATCAGTGCTTCTTTAAATAGATCGAGATGGACGTCGCACATTAACTGTATGGTTTCGGCAGGGGTTCCTTCATTTATAAGTTCTTGCTCTACTTGAGAGATCTCAATTGGCGTTAGTTCTCTTATTAAATGTTTGAATTGTTCCTGGATCTTCCCAAAATTTTCATTTGGATTTTCATGAAGTTGTTTGATAAGATTTTTTAGCACCTCTTTTTTATTGAACAGTTCGCTCATATAAATTCCTCCTTTTTTAGTTGGTTTTTCTTTTCAATTCCAGTATAATTTTTTTGAATCATTCAATCGGTAACATATGTTACGGAGGATAGAGATGAATCCACTAATTCTAAACCTTGCACGTTCAAAGCTTTTTAAAGGATTAACCGTTGGAGAACTTGAAACAATTTTTCGAGAAATTTTGTATCGTATCGAAAAGTACAAAGCCGGTGAATTTGTCCGTTTTCGTGGAGACAGTTGTGATGATCTCCTGATTCTTCTGGATGGTAAGGTTAAAACGGAGATGCAAGACTTTAATGGAAAAGTCGTCAGGATAGAAGTAATGGACGCACCAAGCCTTTTAGCTTCAGGTTTCTTATTTGCCACCGATAATGTATTTCCCGTTGACGTTATCACGATTACTGATTGTTCATTCCTGACAATACCGAAAAAATCAGTAATTAATCTTTGTAGAAAAAACGAAAAGTTTCTGTTGAATCTTCTGCAAGATATGGGGGATAGATTGGTATTTCTCTCGGAAAAACTCTATATGCTGACGTTGAGAACCCTCAAAGAGAAGATAGCTGATTATATCCTTTCGCTTTGCAAAGATAAACAATGTGAAGTATCTGTTCCTCTAACAAAAGAAGAGCTTTCACAGGTATTTGGGGTTGCAAGGCCTTCGCTTTCACGTGCTTTTGCCGATCTTGCAAGAGATGGAATTTTAGAAATGGATGGAAGGAAGATAATCATAAAGGATTTTGAAAAGTTAAAGGCCCTTATAAAATAAGATTTTTAGCGAGGCATCATCGCAAATTAAAACTACGGCTGATGCGTTGTGCCCGGTGTGTAACAGTGCACCGGGCAAATTAATGCGGTATTATAGGAAGAGACATTGTACGCGCTCTGATTATCTGAAAAGGAAAAAGGTAGTGATTTCAAAATGGAACTACGGAACATTCGTACCTTTGATAAATTGAACGAAGCTGAGATCAAATACATTGAAAAAAACGCAAGGGTGGTGAAGGTCAATGAAAATAAGATTCTGTACAGTCCCGACGAAGTATGTGAACAGGTTAGCGTAATACTGAAAGGAAAACTCAGAGTTTCGAAACTCTTTCCCTCTGGTAAAGAGCAAATATTGAAATATCTTCAAGAAGGCGATACCTTTGGTGAAACCCTTGTTTTTCTCAAAGTACAATATCCTGCTTATATCATAGCTGATACAACTGCAAAAATATTGGAGATCCCTGAAAAGGTTATATTCAAACTTTTTGATAACAAAACTTTCCTTGTTTCTTATCTGGAGAGCGTTTCAAAGAAGATGTTAAACCTATCGAATATCATAGAGATGCTTTCTTTGAAGAGCATTAAGCAGCGAGTTGCAAAATATCTTATAGATCTATATTATTCTCAAGGTTCTTCTGTTATAAATCTCAAGAAAACAAAAAAACAAATAGCACAGGACATTGGGAGCGTCAGGGAGGTAGTGTCCAGGGCATTCGGTGATCTCGAAAAAGCTGGAATGATAAAACTACTTGATAAAAATCGTGTCAAGATAACAGATCTCAAAAAACTCGAAGAAATTATCCTGAAGTCGTAACTATAGTCACGGACGTTTCTATGGAGAGCCCCTATAATGAAGTAAATCTAGAATTGGAGGTGCTGAATGACAACAGTAATTCTAGCAATAGTTGCAGGGGCTTTTTTGTTTTGGTCGCTTTTGAAGAGTGTGGAAAAAACCAAAAAAAGCTTGAAGATTGCCCGAAACTTACTCGCAAAAACTTTCCTTCAGATAATAGGAGTCATGGCACTCATAGGGCTCGTCCTTGCGGCAGTACCGCCGGAGCTTATCAAAAAATTGTTGGGGGGGTCAAATGAGGTTTTAAGTACTCTCTATGGGGCAATAATCGGTACAGTGACGATTATTCCGGGCTTTATAGCTTTTCCGCTTTCCAAGTCTTTATATGAAAGTGGCGCGCACTTGATTGCAATAGCCGCTTTCATAACAACACTTACCATGGTAGGGTTCGCTACGATTCCCATAGAAGTACGTCATTTTGGTAAGAAATTTACCTTTTATAGAAACGCTTTGAGTTTTGTTTTCGCTATTGGTATAGCGTTGGGTATGGGGGTGTTGCTATGAAGAACTTTATAAAAGAAAATAAACTGCTGGTTATTACCGCTGTCCTGTATTTGGTGGTTTTCTTTTTTAATCCAGGATTATTCAACAATGCGGTTAAAATGACTGGTAAATTCCTTCTTGAAATGATCGAGGTAATGCCTCCAATTCTTTTGTTATCGGCTCTTATAACGGTTTGGGTACCTTCAGAGGTTATTACAAAGAACTTTGGTAAAGAATCGGGGATCAAAGGAAAACTCATATCTGTTTTTATAGGATCTGTGTCTGCCGGTCCGATATATGCAGCTTTTCCAATGGCGCTAACACTTTTTTACAAAGGTGCTAGCGTATCGAATATAGTTATCATAATAAGCGCATGGGCTGTGGTAAAAGTCCCTATGTTTATGATCGAATCGAGCTTTCTTGGACTTAAATTTGCCGCGATAAGGTATCTCCTGACAGTGCCGGCGATTGTAGCTCTTGGGTACCTGATGGACAAACTGGTTAAAAGAGAAGATATCCTAAAAGAACAAAGTCAGATTGAGAAAGAGACAAACCTTACTGAAAAGCACATCTTGCGGAAGCTTCCCCGCTTTGACTGTGGTGGTTGTGGCTATAAAGATTGTGCCTCATTTGCGAAAGCTGTGTACGCAGGCGAAGCAACCATAAGTGAGTGTGTTATTAAAAGCAAAAATCGAGAATCAGAAACCGGAGTTCAAGAACCGTTATTAGAGACTGGAGATTAGAGGAAACCGAGATCTCGAGAACCAAGAATCAAAGAGCGAGATTGGATGTTGGAGACTGGAGCATAGACAAGAACCGAGATTCGAGGACCGGTGACCGAGACCCGGTAAGCACGATTACGTGCTCATTACCGTTGCGTAATCACCCCCTTGAAAGATAAAGTGCCATCATTCCGATCATTTTACCGTTCTTTTCGAACTTCACGACACCACTGGAAGCCTCGTTATTAGAGTGATCAAGATGCCTATGCCAATGAGAGTCATTTCTCAAAGCCAGGTTGTATTCTTTCCTCGCGTGTTCATTGTAAAACTCTTTACAGGCTTCATCTGGAATTTCAGATATTCCGCGGTAATGGAAGGGTTCTCTTTTGCAATTAATAAGTCAGGATAAAGGAAAACAAGCTTTTTCCTGAAGAATAGCTCCCAGCCGTATTTTCGGTAAAAACTAACATTGAAAGGATATAGCATGGAGACGATCATGCCTTTATCGCGCATTGTTTCAATGGACTTTTCAAGCATAAAACGGATCGTCCCCTTCCCTCTGTAATCAGGTCTTGAACAGACCATGCCGATTCCTCCCATAGGAATCATTGAGTTTCGGAAGCGTATTTGAAAAGGATAAAGAAGATAAGCAGCAACAAGCTTATTAGAATCATAAACACAGTCTATCTCTGTTCCGCTGGACAAAGCATAATCTATAAACCTCTTAATAAGCTCTTGCACCGATCTTTTTGCCGCGAAGGAAAAATATGCCATCTCCATCAAAGCGTTTACATTTTCACTCTTTCGGTATTCGTACATTTTATTCCTCCTGAATGCAATTTATAAATTTATTTTTTATATTTTAAGAACAATTCTGTTAGCATTGCGGATATATCATCATTTTTTTGGTGATTGAAATCCTATGTTGTCAATTGTGGTTGTTTTTCTTCTATTGGGTCAATGGAAACAGCATGGTAGAATTTTAATACAGAATAACAGAAATGGAGGGACAACAATGAAGAAAACAGTATTTTTGCTAGTGGTTGCACTTTTGATTTCAGTAATTGCACTAGCACAATTTGAGAATTTCAATCTTTATTTTGGGAACCTGCACTCTCATACGAGCTACTCAGATGGGAAGGGGACTCCAGAGATAGCTTACAATTATGCGAGGAATGCCGGCCATCTTGACTTTCATGCAGTTACCGATCACGCACACTATTTTGAGCAAGAGTTGATGGACGGCAGAGACAAGTTCGATGCCATGAAAGAAGCAGCCAGAAATGCTTCCGATGAAAACTTTCTTGCAATAGCTGGTTTTGAATGGACTGCCACTGGTTGGGGACACATAAATATCTTTGAGACTCCGGATTGGACAGACAGAAACGAATCTCCGAACCTCGATGTGCTTTACAAATGGATCGTTGAACGAAAAGCTCTCGCTCAGTTCAACCACCCAATCTCAACATTCGGCATTTTTGATGATTTCAAATACGATCCCAGAGCAGACGAGTACATAAATCTTGTGGAAGTTGGAAACGGAAACTGGTCTCTGGGAGATACCATTTCCCCTGAAATGTTTAATGCGGTTAGATTGGCTTTTGCCAAAGGATGGCATCTGGGTACTGCCGTAGGACAGGATAATCACAAACCCAACTGGGGAACTGCTAACGACTCCAGAACAGCAGTTTATTCTCCAAGCTTAAAATGGGAAGATTTTTATGAGAGTCTCATGGCTAGAAGAACTTACGGAACAGAAGACAAGGACGTAGTCGTAGAATTCTCAGGTAACGGTTATCCGCTTGGCTCCATAATATATGACGCTAAAGAAGTGGAATTAAAGATTAAAGTCAAAGAAAGCGAAGATGACATTATTTCCAAAGTTGTTCTTTACAACAAAACAGGCATTTACCGTGTTTTTGATGTGAATTCTAATAGTTTTGAGCACATTGAAAAAATCGTTCCGGATACCGGTTATGATTATTACTTCCTCTATGTTCTCGAAGCGGATGGAGAAGAAGTGGTGAGTACACCTATCTGGGTTCAGAGCTCTTCAAAAACATATCTGTTGAATCCAGCACTTTATCCATCTAACGTAAAACCAGGCGAAATAGTTAAAGCGAAGTTCCAGCTTGTAAACGCCAATGAAACGGAAAAGAGCTTGCACGTAGTAATCAAAGCTTCAACGGGGAACATTCTTTCTGAAGAAACTTATACTCTTAACGGCATGACTTCCCGGGAATTTGTGATCGAATTCGCACCTGAATCCGTCGAAGACAGTCCTATCGAATTCTATGTAAACGATGAGCTTTACTATAAAGTGGATCTCACCATAAGATCTGGAGAGTCCATGAACATCGTTATAGACAAAACACACGACAACCATGGAATGAAGAATAGAGAAATACTAAAGGCTACTCTTGATGCTGCTGGTCATAAGATAACTGAAGCTGAAAGGATTCTTAAACCCACCAACTTTACGAACACAGATGTTTTTGTTCTCCCTCTTCCAGGAACAGAAGGTTACTTTGAAACTGTTAAGATTCTCATGCCTCCACACGCTAAGATGATAGAGAACTTTGTTAAATCAGGAGGTACGCTTATTGTTCTCGGAAACGGTGTGGAATTGAGTGATAAAATTCTGGGTTCTTACAACAGCCTTTTAAAACTCCTGGGCCTTCCCGTACAATTTGGTGATGTTAATTCCTCTGAAGTTGAAGAGATATCTGGTATTTACTTCGATGGATACAGAGAGATTGAAGGAGCAGGAACCTATTACGAAAAGGCTGTTGGAAAAGGTAAAGTTATCCTCTTTGCTGGAGACCCATTCACAGATACTGTCATAGAAAAGAACGGAGAATTGCTTGAGGAGCTCTTTGGCGTTGAGGAAATTATGGCTCCCGAGGTTGTGTCGTTACCTGTGGTTCTAATTGATGTCGCACACGGGAACGACTATTCCAGAGAGAAACTCAATGATTTCTCTGCAGCAATTGACAGCTGGGGCTATTTGAGCAAATTCTCTTACGGGAAACTCACCGAAGATGTCTTGAAAGAGGTTTCATTGCTTATAATCATGGACGGAACGGGATTCACCGAGGAAGAGTACAAAGCAGTGAAAAAATTCTTTGAGAACGGCGGAAGACTCATTTTAACCGGAAAATCCGATTTCAGAAACGGAAGCCATCCGCAGGCCATGAACAAATTCCTTGAGCTTATAGGTTCGTCCATAAGGATAAATGACGATCAGATAATCGACAGAACGGATAATTATGGCGCTTATTATAAGGTAGAAATAAAAACCTTCCCGGATAGTCCTTTAGAACTGACGGGAATCAGAAAGCTGGATGTTTACAGCGGTTGTTCGTTGATTGTTAAAGGAAAAGATGTCCTGATATTCGCAGCCGGTGATGACGATACCGAAAGTGTCGATCAGGATGGCAGAGGAGATGCAGTAAGAGTGGACATGGTTATATTCGCTGCTGGAGAGGTCATCGGCAATTCGAAAGTAGCCGTTCTCGGAAAAGCGGTGTTCAGCGATTATGATTTCAAACACCCGAAAAACGATAACTACAAATTTACGAAGGCGTTAATCGATTGGCTGATGAAATAATTCTCAAAGAAAACTGTTTGCTTTTCACAAATCATTATGTTATAATCTGTTTCGCAATTATTCCGAAAGGAGGTGTGGCAATGTTAAGGAGCTTTGGAACTTCAAGAATTTTCAGAATCCAGTCATCTGGAGCTGTCAGGCTTTGCCACGCCTTGGTACGATTACGGGGGTATCAATTTGTATAGTATAGAGTAACCCGTTGTACGAGGGCCGTGGCGAGAGTCACGGCCCTTTTTTATTTGAGTTCAAATCATGAGGAGGGGAAAATATGAGAGCGAGAGGCAGAGAATCTTGAAAGTGTAGCTATTTTGAAGGACGGCTATTTGAGACAGAAAAGACAGAGTTAAAGAAAAAGGGGTGATACTATGAACTACGCTCTTAATGACGGAAAATGTTAGAAAGTACTTCAAGAAAAATAAAAAAATTGTACATGCGTTAAAGGGAATAGATTTGAAAATAAGAGAAGGAGAAGTCTATGGTCTTTTAGGACCGAACGGCTCTGGAAAATCGACTTTTATCAGGATAGCATCTACGCTTTTAATTCCCGATTCCGGACGCATAGAGATATTTGGGTATGATGTTGTGAAAGAAGCTTCAAAAGTCCAGAAGCTAATAAACAGGGTCTCAGTTGAAGCAAGTTTTTTCAGAAAGCTCTCCGCACTTGAGAACTTGCTCTTTGCGGCTGGAATTCACGGAATGTCTAAAAAAGAAGCTCTGGCGAAAATAAACGATATTGTGGAGAGAGTCGGGCTCGACAAAAAGAGATTAAACGATCCTCTGGAAAACTTTTCCAGAGGTATGCAGCAGAAAGTCGCAATAGCGAGAGCTTTCATGACCGAACCCAGAATGATGCTGCTTGATGAACCCACCACCGGACTTGATCCCAGAGCTAAACGTGAGGTTCAGAGGCTGATAGAAGACATGAAGCACAAAATGAAAGCAACAATACTTTTGACCACCCATGATATGGAAGAAGCCGAAAAACTCTGTGATTATGTAGCGATAATCCACAGAGGGAGAATAATCGTCAAAGGTCGTCCGGAAGAACTCAAGGCGAAAATTTCCGACAAAGTTCATAATCCAACTTTTGAAGATGTCTTCATGGAATTCACTGGTGTAAGATTCGACGAAGCGGAATATGAGGAGGTTGAAACCCTATGAGCGTTCAAGCAATAGTTCAAGAAATGAGGGCTTCATGGGCTTTCATTGTTAGAAATTTCAATCTGTCAAAACGTTACTGGAAATGGGAACTGGTGTTTCTCGTCTATACAATTGCAAATTCGGTGACCATGGGGTTCATCGGAAAAGGTGTCGAGTCCTTCTCTGATGGCTCTTTCGATACCAACTATCTGATACTCTATATGTTGCTCGGATCGATTCTCTGGGGTTATCTTTCAGTTCTTTTCGCAATAGTTGCCGAAACAGTTGCCTGGGAACGCTGGGAAGAAACGATAGAATACACCTTCATGGCTCCGGTAAAAAGAGCAACGCACCTTTTAAGCGTTTGTGGATACGCGATACTTTACGGAATATTGAGGGCTGGTTTAATACTGCTCGTGGTTTCAATCTTTTTCGATCTCAACCTGGCTAATGCGAACCTGTTGTCCGCAGCGGGAATCCTGGCTGTAGCTAGTTTCTCTTTCATAGGTCTTGGGATGGTTGCGGCAGTACTTCCGCTAATATCCCCTGAAAAGGGCGTACAGGTTGTGCATATATTTCAGGCATTACTCCTGATGTTCTCAGGGGTTTACTATGAAGTAACCGTTCTTCCTGACTGGATGCAGAAAGTGGCGAAACTATCACCGGCAACTTATGCGTTAGCAGGTATGAGAAGTGCCATATTGCATGGTAAGAGTTTCTCTGAGTTATGGAGTCAGGTGTGGCCGTTGATATTTCTGGGGGCGGTTTTGCTCCCCTTTGGGATCTATTTCTTCAGCGTGATGGAGTTCTGGGCGAAGAAGAAAGGTGTACTAAAAAGGAGCGGGTGAGCTTTCCCCGCTCTTTTCTACGTCTGCTAAAATATAAAGGTATATAAACTTACGGAGGTAATTATGATACTATCTCTCAGCAAAGTCGGACACGATTATGGTGAAGGATTCCTTTTTCAAAATTTTTCCGCTTCCGTTGCCAAAAGAGATAAGATTGTCTTGATTGGTCCGAATGGAAGCGGAAAGTCAACGCTCTTAAAGATTATAAAAGGGCAATTACAACCAACAGAGGGAGAGGTGTTCCTCGCTTCTGGAACCAGAATAGGCTTTCAAAAGCAACAGCGGATTGAACATCCGGATATGGCTCTTTTCGATTACTACATGCTGGAAAAGGAAAACCTTGACGAAGAGACGGAAGAGTATTACAGCTACGAAAGAAGGGTAAGAAGCATTCTCAGCGGTCTTGGCTTTAAAGAAGACACCTGGAACAGAAACCTCGGGAGTTTCAGTGGTGGAGAGTTAACAAGGATAGCGTTAGGAAAACTCTTTCTGGTAGATTACGATCTTTTGCTGCTCGATGAGCCCACAAACCATCTGGACCTCGACTCCGTTGAATGGCTCCTTTCTTTCCTGAAAAGTTACCGTGGAGCTATCATTCTTGTCTCGCATGATAGATACCTGATTCGAAACGTAGGAAACCGTTTCTGGGAGATAAACGGCGGAAAAGTATGGGATTTTAGCGGCAACTTCGATAAATATATAGTCGAAAGGGAAAGAATCTTGAAAACAGGCATCAGACGCCGCGAGAATTTAGAACGCGAAATAAAGCGTCTTGAAGCTGTTGCGAAACGTTACAGGTCTTGGGGAAAGGAGAAATTGATCAAACAGGCCATCAGCAAAGAAAAACAGGCTGAAAGGCTCCGACAGGAATTGGAAGAAATCCAGCTTCCAGAAGAAACGGTGAGAGAACCGGAGATAAGAATTCCCGAACCGAGCAGAACGGGTCTGGTTGTTCTGGAAGTTAAAGACCTTTCCTTCTCTTATGATGAAAAAAAGATCTTTGACAAAGCCTCTTTAACGGTTAACAGGGGCAACAAGATAGCCCTGCTTGGCCCAAATGGAAGCGGTAAGAGCACCTTTTTGAAGATAATAACGAAAAGGATTCGAAATTTTTCCGGAACCGTTTCATGGGGCTACAACGTTAAATGGGGCTATCTTTCCCAGATGACCGAAGATCTAGATCCGGAGAAAGAGGTTATTGAAGAATGCTGGCAATTAGTGTCGGATTGGCCAGACTACCAGATCAGAAGGTATCTCGGAAGGTTTAATTTTGTTGGGGAAGATGTTTTCAAGAAAGTTGGTCAGCTCAGTGGTGGTGAGAGAACAAAACTCGCTCTCGCCAAGCTGATACTCGAAAGACCAAATGTTCTAATAATGGATGAACCGACGAATAACCTAGATATCTGGTCCATCCAGAGTCTGGAAAAAGTGCTGAAAGAATACAAAGGAGCTTTGCTTCTTGTATCACACGATAGGGAATTCACAAATAACGTGTGTCAAAGTTTCTACTCTATAAAGAACTTTAAGATCCGTCCAGTTTCATCGATCGAGGAATACCTTTCCTGGGGAAAAATCTCTTTGCCTGAAAACAATAAAGTCCAGAGATCCAACATGGACTATACAGAGAAAAAGCGTATAAAAAATAAGCTAAAATCCCTTCTCAGGGATATTGAAGATCTGAACAGCAAAGAAGAGGAGCTTGAAAAGCAAATAGATGAACTCAACGACGAAATAAAAATATATAGCACAGATTTTAACAAACTCCAGCAACTTCACGAAGAGCTTTCTAAAAAAGAAGAAGATCTTCTCGAACTATTGCAAAAGCGAGAAGATCTGGAAGAAAAAATTAGAGAACTAAAAGAATTGGTTGAAAGTTAAATCAGATGGGATGAATCATTGTTGCGAGTATAAGAACCGTTGAGAATATCAAAAAGATATTGAAATAGCTTCCACCAATTACCCTTTTGACGTCTCTTTCAGTCATGCTCAAAGGGTTATATTCGTTTTGTTTCATGATTTTGAAAATGGTCAGTGTCCAACCTATATGAATAAGAAAAATGGCTATAGAAATGAAAATACCGGGGGTAAAGAAAACCCCTTCGGGAAGTACTTTATTAATGCTGATCCCAATGGTAAAAGTTCCCGTTAACAAGGCCCAGCAACCGTACATAATTATTCGATAACTCCTGTAAGAATTAAAAATCAGCCCACGAACCTCCGTGGTTGTTTTTTTCTCCAGTAGCGGCAGAAAAAACAATGTGAAAGTAATGGATACTCCTCCCCAGATGATTGTGGTGATAATGAAAACGTATCTGTTGATTAAAAGCAGGATTTCCATAGAATCCCTCCTATAAAGAATTCAAAATGATTATAGCATTTTAACGGTGAACAAAGGTATATGGTAGAGATCCTTTACAACAAAAAAAGCCTCCCATATGGGAGGCTTTTTTTTGTTATTTGAATTCATCAATAGACTACAAAGCTGAATTCGTAGAATACTGTTCCGCCAGCTGTGCTGCTAAGACCACCACTCAGGAACGTGTAACCACTGGTACCTGGATCGGAAGATACCGCATCCTTCAGGATTCCCTGAACAGTGTTGAAGTCAACATCTTCTGTTGTGAATACTACGACTGTGTAATCTCCGGCGGACTCTGTATAAGCAACACCATACTTGGTTGTGTCGATGTCTCTTCCAAGATCGCTGATGGATGATGGAGCTACGCCATCAACATATGCCTTGTTCTCAAAGGAACTGGCGAGTGTCTTCAGGTTCTGTGCAACCTTTGTAGCCTGTGCCTTCTTGATAGCATTCAAAGCAACCGGTGTGATTGTAGCGATTAACGCAGCGATAACCGCCAAAACGATCAAAAGTTCAACGAGTGAAAATCCTCTTTTTCTCATTTAATACCCCTCCTCTAAAAATTGAAATTTTTGCCTCGACTACCTATATACAAAACCGTGCCAACTGAAAAAACGAGAATCCGAGAGCCGAGAGTCCGAGAAAAAACAAGACGCTTGCGAGGCTGTCAGCTGGTGGAGCGACGCTCGAAGACTGAGGCTTGCGACGCTGATAAAAAGCCGAGAGTGCGAGAATCCGAGAAGGCAAGACGACCAATAGCAAATTATATTAACCACGAAGGGTAGAACATGTTCTGCCCCTACGATAAAAAACAGCGTTTTATTACAGCCTAGCAATTTTAACTCGTCATCCTGAACCTGATGCAGGATCTACAGGTCTTAACTTCTCCCGTGTAAAATAGGGAATAGAGGGAAAAACGTGTCCTTCTCTATTCTCGGCTCTCGAACACCGGATCTCGATTCCCGGAAAGACATTTCTAAAATACGGAAACTAATTTCTCAGGCACTTTGTTTAATAATGAGTGGTGAAAAAAAGGGATTCAGGTTAAAATAAACTTATGAATCTAAAATCGAAAATTGCGGTAATTTTGTTTGTGATATATGGAGTTATCCTTACATATCTATATACGGCACCTTTCAGCATAGAAGGTGCCGGACACAATGCTGATAAAGCCGTGCACTTTGGAATCTTTGCGCTCGGCAGTGTCCTGTATCTATTTCTCGTAAAGAGCGGTATTGGTAAAGGGTTGTGCGTATTCTTTGGAACAGTCCTGCTTTCGATACCCTTCGGGCTTGAAACAATTCAAGGCTATCTGTCGTACAGAGTCTATGATAACTTCGACCTGCTTGCTAATTATGTCGGGATTGCGGTACCGTTGTTCGTATATTTTTCTTGCTGGATATTGAAACGCTTTCGCTGGTTTTCGTGGTTTTTGTTCCCGGCGTACACGACGTTTGCGATTTATGTGCAGTTAAACGATGTTTTTTCGAAGTTGTTCACAGAAAAGATTGCGGTTGTGTTTGACATCGCTCTTTTCTTCAGCGTAGGATTGTTATTTTTCCATACGTTCACGATCAAGAACAAAGTGTTGTCCGGTTTCTTTGTACTTTTCCTCGTTGTATTCCCTCAGGTTTTGAAATATATGAACCCATCTTTTGGAACGTCCAAACTTCTGCTAGCTTACCTGAGCTTTCTCGCTGCCCGGCTTTTTTATGATTACCTGAAAAAGCCCCGGATCCAGAAAGAACCAGAGGTTTCTCAGAAAAAGGACTTCTAGTATTTGATACAAAGCCATTTAGATTTTTTGAAATATGTGATATATTGGTTCCGGGTGTGGGGGTATCACCGTTATGTTGGGCTTCTATGCATTCTTTCTAAGTGTATATTTAGAAAAAATAATTTGAGGTGAACACGAAATGGATGTTGAAGAAATACTGAAAAAGGGAAGATCTTATCCTGAGAACTTTTTTTATGGTGATGTGAGTAAAATTGGAAAGATTTATGAGTTGCCTGAAGGATTATTTTTGTTGGTAAGAACCAGCACGGAGAATGAATTACTCTGGGGTACAAATACAATTGATGATCTAAAAAGAGGTCTTGAAACAGTCGAAAAAGATGGTACCGATTTCATATTTAGATATGCGGGTAATTTCAATGATGTAATGGAGAAGAAAGATATTATATCTCGATGGGGATACAGAGTTAAATGTGTACACGTAGGTTATTATCTGTATATGGAAAACAGAAGATTTCAAACGAAAAATATGCATTTTATTGAAGAATTGAAAGAAAAAGATATTGAAGAATTCTTAGATCTTGAGCGAACTATTTTTGATTCATTTAATGTGACGAAAAATGAATTAACGAAATGGATTAACAGCGACGAGAGCATCGTTTTAGTTAATAAAATAAATGGGAAATTAAAAGGGTTTATTGTGATCAATATCTATGGAGCAGGCAAAAAGAGTTGCTTGATTAGAAATATAGGTGTAGCAGAAAGCGAAAGAAGAAAAGGGATAGGAAGAGAATTATTGTTAAAGGGCCTACAAAGGGCAAAGGAAAAAGGCGTGAAAACGGCGATGTTATGGGTAGAAATCGAAAATACTGCGGCACGCAGGTTATATGAGAGAACCGGATTCGTTTTGGATCAAAATGAAGCAGAAGCAGTTTTTCTTGGCAGACAGATTTCAAGTTTTTAACCCTATTTGGAGGATTTAGAAAAAATTTTAGGAAACAAGGTGAAAGGGGGATGGAAAGATGTTACCACCTGTTCCTTCGTTTATTGGATGGTTGTTTTGGATTTTGATTCTGGGACTTATGGGAAGCGCAGCGTTAGCGCTGTTAAGGTATGTTTCTTCGCCCTATCAGCAAAAAACGAATTTGGACTCTGGCTTGGATTCGCAAAAGCAAATAAGAGAGCTTCTCGAAGAAATCAAGGACCTGAAGAAGGAAGTGAAGGAGATAAAGGAAAAAATGAACATGGAATAAGAAGAAGCTGATTAATCAGGAAAATGCTTCTTTTTGAGTAAAAGAGAATCTACCGTTTAAGCAAACGGTAGATTCTCTCTTTCTAAATGAATAAGGAGCCGATAAGATAGAATGCCATGGAAACGAAATATGCGAGTGAAATAAGCAGCACTACTGAAAGGACTGTCCATTTCATTCCAACCTCTTTCAAAAGAATCCCCAGTGAAGCTACGCAGGGGACGTATAACAAACTAAATAACATAAACGAGTACGCTGAAATAGGCGTGAAAAGGTTTGAAAGAAAGCTTCCGAGGTTTTCAATCCCACCAGCGAGAGCGCCCAAAGTTCCAACAACAACTTCTTTGGCCATAAATCCGAATATTAAAGCAACAGAACTCTGCCAGTTCCCGAATCCATTTGGTTTGAAGATTGGGGCAATCGTCTTTCCTATTAAACCGATGTAGCTATTTTCCGATGCGTATTCGACACCTGTTGGCAGAGAAGCTAACAACCAGATTGCTATTACAGCCGCAAATATAATGGTTCCCGCTTTTTTCACGAAAAGAGAGGTTCGTTTCCACGCTTCGCTATTTACCTGTGAAAAGCTTGGGACTCTATAAGGAGGTAATTCCATAACAAATGGAGCAGGTGTTCCTTTGAACAAGGTTGTTTTCAATATTTTAGCCAGGATGACTATTAAAGCGATTGCTATAATATACATCGAGAAAACTATCAATCCCTGGTGTTTCGGGAAAAACGTTCCAGCGAATGCGAGAAAGATCGGAATTCTTGCTGAACATGGAATTAAAGGGTTAAGAACAGCTGTGATTATTCTGTCATCTTCTTTTTCTATAGTCCTTGTTGCCATAATTGCTGGTACATTACAACCAAAGCCAAGGATCATGGGGATAAAGGATTTTCCAGAAAGCCCTATTGCATTCATCACTTTATCCATAACAAAAGCTGCTCTTGCCATGTAACCTACATTTTCCAGTACAGCGATCAAGAGAAAAAGGATAAAAATGTTCGGTACAAATACCAGAACCGATCCCACTCCACCAATTATTCCGTTAGCAAGAAATGATGCCAGTATCTCATTTTGAACTGAACTCAATACCCAATCGCTTAAGAACCCCATTCCAGAATCCAGCCAATCAGCGAAAATACCTCCGAGCGTAAAGGTTAATTGAAAAACGGTATACATAATTCCGAATAGGATTGGAAGCCCCCAAATACGATGGGTGAATATGTTATCCATCTTATTTGTCAAAGATTCAGATTTTGTTCCGCTGCCTTCTACAATGTTCTTTAGAGTTCTCTTGATAAATTTAAACTTCTCATCACCCACAAAAACCGAGGGGTCATCATGTTTTTGTTTGATATCTGAAAGAATTTCATTAAACAATCGCGAAAATTGCCTGGCGTTATTAACAGAGAGTCTCATTTGTTCAAAGATCTCCGGATCTTCTTCAATCAATTTTAGAGCCAGAAATCGTGTCCTAAAGGGTGATTTTATGTTGAAAAGCCTTGATATTTCTTCGATCTGCTTTATATACTGTTCCAGCTCATCGCTATATCTAATAAATGAAACGCTTTTTGACTGCGAAGCTTTGAATATCTCATCTTTAAGTTTTTGGATACCATGGCCTTTAATAGCCACTGTGCCTACAACCGGGACTCCAAAAACTTCAGAAAGCTTCTGAATATCTATTTTCATGTCGTTTTTTTCTACTTCGTCCATAAAATTGACTGCTATTATTAGATTCACCCCAAGATCCATCAACTCGGAAACCAGATAGAGATTCCTTTCAAGATTCATTCCATCGATGATGGCAACAACAACGTCTGGATTTTCTTCAGTTAAAAAACTCCTTGCTATTCTTTCGTCTATAGAAACCGCCGAAAGAGAGTAAATGCCCGGTAAATCAGTCACCAAAAAATTGATCCCTTTATGGATATATGTGCCTTCTTTTTTTTCGACGGTTACTCCTGGCCAATTTCCTACATGCTGTCGCATTCCGGTGAGGCCATTGAATATAGCGGTTTTGCCAACATTAGGATTGCCAGTTAGAGCTACTTTTATGTTTTCCATCTCATTCTGCCCCCTCCACAATGATTCTGTGTGCTACACTTTTACCTAGCGCAAGTCTTGTGTTATTTACCTGTACAATTACCGGTCCAAAGGGATTTATTGAAACAACTTGTAGGATGCTTCCTATTCGTAGCCCCATATCTGTAAGACGTTTTAGCATCGTTCTACCGCCATTTATCGCTTTGACTCTATAAATTCCGGGAGTAGCCATACTTAACGGCATTATCATTCCTCCACTAAAATATTCCGGGCTTCTTCTCTTCGAAGACTCAATCTGTAACCCTTTACCTTCACTTCTATGGGGTCGCCAAGGGGAGCAATCCTCTCTACCAGAACCTCTACTCCTGGCATGATGCCCATGCTCATCAGGCGTTTTTTGAAGCTTTCTGTACCTTTTAATTTCTTTATTCTCACAATTTTTCCAGGCTCAACCGAAGCCAAAGTCAAACCGAACACCCCCTCATGCTCATTGATGTGTTCGCGAAAACTTTCTTTTAGTTCAGGGTTTTCTTTTAAAAAGTCCATCATCACAGAAAGAGCTGTGAAGAACCGAATATTGCTTATGTGCTCCAGTTTGCAAGCTAGATCTTGTGCCTCATCTGATGAAAGTTCTAAAAACCTGGTGGCGAACTCGTAAACTATCCTGTTGTTTTTGTGGATCCTTTCTGCTAATGCGATTCCTTTAGGAGTTAATCGAATGTATCCGTACTTCTCGTGCTCCAAAATCCCGGCATTTTCCAGTTTTTTCAAGCTTTCAACCACGGTAGGCACTTTAACTTTGAGTATTTTTGCCACGTGTTTTACTCTGGGTAGCTTTTCAGAAGTTTGCAGATCATAGAGTACACGGATATAGTTTTCCAACGCGGGAGTAATGACCATAGTCTCACCTCTAAAATATAGGGTTACCTATATTTTAGCACATTTTACTGTCAAATCAAAAAAGTAAGAGGGTTTGTATTGATCGTGGAAAATTGGCAAGGATAATTTAGAACGATTAACTTATTTTTTTTGTGGTTTGATAGATTTTTTCTTGAAAATCTTTTTCTTCAGTTTTTTTCCTGTTTTGGCTAAGATAGAGGCGTATTCGTAAGGACGTGATACTGCCCTTCTGCCAACGATGTACAGGGCGTTGAAAAAGTACCCCGGAACAGATACTTCTTTTCTGGTTTTAACCTTTTTGAGGAGAAGCCATGAAATTGCACGCAATATACCACTTGTGAGGAAAAGAAATTGTATCCCGTAAAACGGCATTCCGCCGATTTCGAAGTAGATATCTTTTAGAAGAGTCGCGGAAAGCCCACTGATCAAAGAACCTGTCAATGCTCCTATGCCGTTAGTAAGCGACAGCACGGCGAAATAAGCTTCTACATTTCCGGGGTTAACTATTCCAAGCATTATAGTGAATAGTGTTAGGTTGATCCCGCTCCAGGCAAGTCCGGTTATAAAAGCATCAATTACCAGGAGATAGCCCTGGGTTAGAGGATTCATGAATACCCAAATAAAAGAAACTAGCGAAGCAAGGAAAACCGAAAATTCTGCTACGCTCTGATGGCCTATTTTGTCAGAAATCTTTCCCCATATTATGTAAAAAACCATAGAAATACCAGTGGCTATGAAAGCAAGGATACTCATATAGGAATAGTCGAGTTTCAGGTTGACGATCTGGTGATAGGAGAAAAACGGACCACTGATTGCTATGGTGAAATTCCAGAAGAAGGAGAAAATGATGAACTTTTTGAAATTTTCGTCTGAAAAAGCTTCTTTAAATATGTTACCAGTAAGGTACTCCTTTTTGGGAGGATCTTCATATTTCTTGAGCATAAAATAAGAACTGAGAGAAAATATACTTCCTATTATAGTAATAGTTATGAATCCTGCAGATTCCCCCATGCTGTCAACTATCCAGGAATAAAAATAAATCATTACCATAGAAAACAGCGAGATCAACAGGTTTCTAACTCCAAAGAACCTTCCAGAGGATTCCTGGGATACAATATCTCTCATAATGGATACCCAGAAATTTCCTGTGAGGCTGTTAAAAGCTCCGAATATCAACATTATCAAAAGGAGGAGATATTGATTTCTCAAATTAAGCGTGAGCAGAATTGGGATAATGAGGAACAAAGGTCTCGAGATTGAAGCTGAAATGAGCATCGCTTTCTTTCTACTTTTGGCGAGTCTCAAAAGCTTCGGAGAGAATATCTGGAACATTTGGGATAGCATTGGTATAACACCGAGAATTGCGAGAACTTTCTCCGAAACGTTAAATTGCAGGGCCAACCCCGTTAGGAGAAAGCCCTGCGTTAGTATAAATACGCCATTAAAAGCGATTCCTTCCAGGATCGATAGTTTTTTTGTTTGAACAAATGACTCATTTTCCAAATTAGTTCACCATTTCAAGGATATATTGAAAACTTCTCTTTAGGAGCTAATCTACACCCAGGAATGTAAACATTCAACGTTCCTTTTGTTCTAAAGCTGTGAACTTTCTGTTGCTTATTGTTTCTAGAAATCTCAAAGTCATTCAGAACAACGCTGATTCCGTTTCCAACAGTACCAATGAGATCACAAATGATAGCGCGGGTATATCTCAGAGGATTTTTATGTGAATCCTGATTGTAGGCTGGGAATTAATGCCATGGACCGCATGATAAACGATATGATGGCTTTTGGTACAAACAGAAGAAGATTGAAAGCGAGGATCTTTGGTGGAGCCAGTATTCTTATGAACAATGCCAAGCTGAATGGAGATAACATAGAGTTCGCCCGAGCTTATCTAAAAATAGAAAAATTTCCATCATTGCTGAACACGTGGGAGGAAACTCCGCAAGATCTATCTGAACACTTCAGATGATTTGGTAATTTGTTAAAAAGATTGTGGAAAAGAGGGTCATAGAAGAGCTGTCTCAGATAGAACGAAAATGAAGACAAACAAAAAAGCCGGAGGGGAATTCCGGCATAGTTATGAGATTATATATGAGGCTATCACATTATTTCAAAGGCATACCGAGGACACCTATGTACGTATCAGCGGCCCCGTAATAGATCAAGAGAAAATTATTGTGTATAACACTTCCTTCAAGGAATATTACGTTTGGTACTTGGCCGTTTTTTTCCCAAGAAAGCTCAGGTTCTATCAAAGGCTTTCTTGTTCTTTTAAGCAGTTTTTTGGGGTTTTTAGGATCGAAAAGTGCAGCTCCTGGTCGGTAAATGCCTGAATAATCAGCGCTATTATAGAAAAGTAGGATACCTTCTTCTGTTATTAGCGGAGGGGGCCCCGGTTCGACGAGACGACTATCAAATTCGCCAGGTCTGGGATAAAGTATAGGTTTTGGATAAACTTGCCAGTTTCTCAGGTCGTCGGAAGTAGCCAGATAAATCTTGGAATCTCCAAAGTACATGTAATACTTTCCATTTAATTTTTTAGGAATAATAGCACCAGATTTTGACCATTTCATTGTCTTTATAATAGGGCCAATTTTAGTCCAGTGCTTCAGATCTTTCGAATATGCAAGGCACAATCTTGCTGTGTTTCCATCATAACTTGTATAAGTCATAATATATAGGTCATCGATTTTTACAATCCTTGGATCTTCACAACCTCCAGGAATCTCATACTTCTCAGTGGGCTCTATTATAGGGCTGGATTCTCTGGTAAAGTTTAATCCGTCTTGACTTTTAGCCAACCCGATTCTCGAAGTTCCATTCCATCTGTTTACTCCAGTCCAATCTTCAGCCCTATAAAGAAGATAAACTGTTCCCTCAACTTCAATTGCGGCTGGATTGAAAACAGCTTTGCTTTCAAAGCTTACACCCTGAGGTATGAGGACAGGGTAAAGACTCAATCTTTTCAGGTTTTTCAGGTCTTCAAACTTTAAGCCGATTGAAAGAACAAGTGAAGCAAAAAGTATAAAAATCATGATTCCCAATTTTTTCATGTTTAATGTCCTCCTTTACGATTGGACCCACCTGAGAACCTCCTCTTTTTCGATTGTTGCAAGAGCTATATGATTATCAGCGGCTCCGTAATACACATAGAACTTACCATCATGTTCTACCATCGCATCAGAGAAAACCACATTGGGAACTCCACCAAAAATCTCCCAATCTTCCTTAGGTTCTAAAATTGGTTCTTCGCTTCTTTTAATGACTTTCGTTGGATCATTGAGATCAAGTAACATAAAGCCCAGTCTGTAAGTTGGCCTGGCGGTTTTTTCTACCCCGTGATAGAGTGCGAGCCAGCCTTCTTCAAGTTTTATTGGTGGAGCTCCAACACCTATTTTGAGATTATCCCAGTAACCTTTTCTTGGCCCTGCGATGGATACAAAATTATCCCAGTGTATCATATCGTCCGAGAAAGCCAGATACATGTCTGGCTCAATCCTGTGAAACATCACATACTTGCCATTAATCTTTTCTGGGAACAAAGCAGCATCTTTGTTATCAATATCCGGAATTACAACACCATATCTTTCCCATCTAATGAAATCTTCTGTGGAAGCCATGGAGACCCTTACCCCGTGAGGCGAATAAGCGGTATAAAGCATGTACACTTTTCCATCGATCTCAGTGAGTCTGGGATCTTCTACACCGTATAGTTCCCATTGGGAGGCCGGACCAAATACAGGTGATTCAAGTCGGTTGAATCTCAAACCATCAGTGCTTACCGCATACCCCAATCTTGATACCATATCTTCTCCTTGAGCTCGATAGATCATGTGAAATAGTCCATTTCTTTTAATCACAGCACAGTTAAAAACGTATTTGGACTCCCAGGTATGCTGTGGTTTTGGTGATAACAAGGGATTCAAAATATGTCTTTTCAGCGTTAGCTCCATTGAAATGCCTCCTTTCGTTTGAAATGTTTTGCAGAAAGTACCTTTTCGATAACTAAAAAACAACACCAGCAAATTTTACTGGCCAGGAATTTGTAAATATAGCAGCCAAAGGCTAAAAGAATTAATCTTCATCTTATATTACATATTATATGGGTATATCCGAAAAATAGGTGCCATAGGTAGAAGTAGTATAGAAGATTAGTTGGTTGCGTATTTTTGTTTCCACGATAAAAATCACCTAATACTCACATAAAACAGGAATTGTATAAGCTTAATGATACCAATCTTCACAAGGAGGGGTAGAGAATGAAAAAGGCATTTTTGTTAGTTTTTCTGCTTACTGCATTCATAATATCTGCTGAAACTCTGGTGATAAAGGGATCAAACACTGTTTATCCGGTTGCTCAGCTTTGGGCGGAGGAATTTAAGAAACTGCATCCCGATGTTGATATAAGCATTGAAGGTGCCGGCTCATCAACGGGTATTAAAGCTCTCTTTAACAGACAGACAGATATCGCCAATGCAAGCAGATGGTTGAAATCTTCCGAAATTGAAAAGATGAACGCTGAAGGTAGGTATTTTATACCTTTCATTGTTGCTTACGATGGGATAGCTATTATCGTAAACAAGTCTTTAGGAATTGATTCAATAACCATAGATCAGCTTTACAAGATTTATTCTGGAAAGATTACGAAATGGAATCAGATTGATCCTTCCCTTCCTAAAAAGAGGATAGTAGTTTATTCGAGAGACAACGCAAGCGGTACATTCGAATATTTCGTGGAACACGTTATGAAAAAGGAGAAGTTTGCCCCATACGTTCAGATGCTGCCTTCAACCAATGCCGAAGTGGAACGGGTGAAGCAAAACAAATACGCTATTGGATACATCGGAATGGGTTATGTAACAGATGAGGTGAAGGCTCTGAAAGTTGAAGGGATAGAACCAACCGTAGAAAATGTGAATACTGGAAAGTACCCGATATCCAGACCTCTGTTCATGTTTGTCGATGCTACGGAAGGGCTTCCAACAGGTTTGGTCATGGACTTCATAAGATTTGTTCTCTCCCCAGAAGGTCAGGCTCTTGTTTTGAAGGTCGGCTATGTTAACGCTTACGGTATAGAAAAGTGAGGTAGGTAAATTGAAGAAATACAGAGAAGCAACTATCAAGGTACTGGTTTTTGTCTCTGCTTTTCTAACGACAGTAATAGTTTTTGGAATACTATACTTTCTGGTTTCCAACGGTATAAGTGTTTTTAAAGACGTGAGCCTGAAGGAATTTTTCCTCAGCTCGCGTTGGTTTCCCACTTACGAAGATCCCGAATACGGTATTTTGGCTTTATTTGTGGGAACATTGAGTGTTACGGGACTTACATTGGTATTCACGTATCCGTAGTTCATCATTGCCATTTATATGTCCGAATACGGTTCCAGAAGGACTCGCGAACTTATGAAATTTGTCTTTGAACTGACTGCGGGAATCCCTTCAGTGGTGCTTGGCGCTTTTGGGTTGAAGTACGTCTCTCAGTGGATAATGAATACCTTTCCTGATGCCTGGACGGGGTTGAACATATTCAATGCATCTCTGGTGCTTTCAATTCTTGCCATGCCGTATTTCGTGACATTCATCGAGGATGCTCTTGGCTCCGTACCGAAGGATCAACGCGAAGCTTCACTGGCATTGGGTGCCAACAAAACAAGAACGGTATTTAAGGTAGTTGTTCCTCAGGCCAGGTCGGGGATTCTGAATGCGATAATACTTGGAACCAACAGGGTTATTGGTGAAACGATGGTAGTGTTGATGGTTTCCGGCGGGGCTGTGATGATTCCCTCCAGTATTTTTGATCCTGTAAGGCCACTTACTTCTGCTATCGCCGGTGAGATGGGGGAGGTAGAGCTCGGGGGTACTCATTACCACGCACTTTTCATGATTGGGGTCGTACTCTTGGTTATCTCAACCTTGTTTACAATAATAGCCATGAAACTTAAAGGTGGTAAAGAATATGAAGCTGGATAAATTCATGGGCATTTTGATGGGTACAGTGAGCTTCTCTTTTGCTGCTGCGATAATATCACTGATTACCTTTTTAATTGCCAAAGGTCTTGATAGTATATCCTGGGAATTCTTGACGAAGTTTCCTTCAAATTCCATGGAATCCGGTGGAATATTTCCAGCTATCCTTGGAAGTGCTTACTTTCTACTGATTGCTTTGACTTTTTCTATTCCAATTGGAATATTGGGAGCTGTTTTTCTCAGTGAGTACAGCTCGGAGAATTGGCTGAAGAAAATAATACTGGGATCCACAAACGTGCTTTCAAGCATTCCTTCCATTGTCTTCGGGTTGTTTGGTTTGGCGTTGTTTAGTATAACTTTTGGGTTCAGGACATCGCTTTTATCTGGAGGATTGACACTCGGGGTTCTGGCTCTTCCGTATATCATATCCAATACACATGAAGCCTTAAAGGCTGTTCCGGATTCTTATCGGGAAGCGTCAATGGCTTTAGGGGCAACAAAAGGCGAAACGGTTTTCAAAGTTGTTATCCCGGCTTCTATCTCGAGAATTTTAACCGGCGTGATAATATCCGTAGGGAGGATAATAGGCGAAACTGCACCGATTCTTTTCACCGGTGCGGCGTTTTACATAACCAGCAATCCAGACAGTCTTCTGGATCCTGCCATGTCGCTTCCAACCCATATCTTTGTCCTCTCGACAGTTTATCCTGAAGCAGTTACGTCGAATCTGGAAGGCACAATTTCCGTGATGATGATAATTGTGGTAGCGATTTTTGCCGTGGTTAATTTGAAACGCCTTTCTGAAAGGAGAAAGAGTGGCTTATGAGCAAAGACGGTGTTTTTGAGATCGAGAACCTTAACGTATATTATGGGAATAAACAAGCGTTAAAGAACGTTACCTGTACAGTTCCGAGAAATAAAATTACAGCTGTCGTGGGACCTTCTGGGTGTGGAAAAAGCACCTTTTTGAGGGTTCTTAACAGAATGAACGACTTAATACCCGGGTACAGGTTGAAGGGACGGTCAAATTGGATGGGGAGGATATAATGACCCTCGATCCTGTTGTTCTCAGAAAAAAGGTGGGCATGGTCTTCCAGAAACCAAATCCCTTTCCCAAAAGTGTCTTTGATAATGTGGCCTATGGACCGCGTATCCATGGCGTTAAAAATAAAGAAGAACTCAGAAATATAGTCGAGCGCTCTTTAAAACAAGCGGCGCTGTGGGATGAAGTAAAAGGGGAATTAAAGAAGAACGCCATTAATTTTTCCGGGGGGCAGCAGCAAAGATTGTGTATTGCTAGAGCCATAGCGGTAGAACCTGAGGTCTTGCTTTTGGACGAACCAACGAGCGCTCTTGATCCCATAGCCACACAAAAGATAGAAAAGTTGATTGAGGAACTGTCAGAAAAGTATACAATAGTGATAGTAACCCACAACCTACAACAGGCTCTGAGAATTTCGGACTACATGATGTTTTTTTACATGGGCGAGTTGGTCGAATTTGACGAAACAAATGTAATGACGACGAATCCGAAAGACTGCAGGACTAGCGATTATCTTAGAGGGATTTTTAGTTGAATGGAGGTA
This sequence comes from Kosmotoga sp. DU53, assembly GCF_001639905.1. NCBI lineage: Bacteria > Thermotogati > Thermotogota > Thermotogae > Kosmotogales > Kosmotogaceae > Kosmotoga > Kosmotoga sp. DU53. Next base: position 37,192 of record NZ_JGCK01000044.1, read on the forward strand.
TAGAATGGACAGGCAACAGCACCTTGAAGCTAACTTCCACAGATTGAAATCCATGCTTTCAGACCTTATGGAGAGAGTTAGATTCAATCTTGTGAAATCTGTCGAGGCCCTTGAAGATCTTGACGAAAAAAAGGCAGAAGAAGTCATAAATTCTGACCAGATAATAGACAATCTCCAGAGAAAAATCGACATGGAGACAGTGAATTTTATTGGAAGATTCCAACCTCTAGCTGAGGATCTCCGCTACATAATGATGATGATAAAACTCGCCACTGATCTGGAAAGAATTGGTGATCTCGCGGTTAATATAGCGGAAGTTGCGATTGCAAATACCGGTAGATCGTTAGTTAAACCTCTGACTCATATGAGGAAAATGATGGCCATAGTAGAAAGCATGCTTGATAACGTAATAAAAGCCTACTACACGAGGGATATAGAACTTGCAAAATCCATCTGGAAATCCGATGAAAAAGTGGATGATATCTATAATTTTATAAGAAATGAAATAATCGAAAAGATGAAAGAACCTGAGAATGTAGGGTTTACAGATCAACTTATAGATCTAATGCTTGTTACCAGGTTTCTCGAAAGGGCTGCTGATCATATTACAAATATCTGCGAAGAAGTATATTTCATAGTTGAGGGAAAAAACCTGAAGGAGGAAATGCGCCGGTGAAAATATTAGTGGTAGATGACGATCCGGATATCCTGAACATAGTGAAAACTGCTTGCGAACAGGAATGTTTTAATGTTAGAACCGCAAATTCTGCCCGGAACATGTGGGAAGCATTGGAAAATGACCCACCGGATTTAATCGTGCTGGACATAATGCTTCCCGATGCCAGTGGATTGGATGTCATAAAAAAACTTAAAAGAAAATACGAAGAGATACCGGTGATATTTCTTACGGCCAGAAAATCCGATCTTGATATGATCCTTGGCCTTGAACTTGGTGCTGATGACTATATTACCAAGCCCTTTAATCCAAGAACCCTTATCGCCAGAATTAAAGCGGTGAGCAGGCGTTACGAAATGGGTCCAAAGGACAGAAACGTTGTGAAATTGGGTGACATTGAAATAGATATGAATTCATACAGCATGATAAAGGATGGGAAAAAAGAGGAACTTCCCAGAAAGGAATTTGAGCTTTTGAAACTCATGATAGAGAACCCCGGAAAAGTCTTTAACCGCCAGGAAATCCTCGATAGGGTCTGGGGGATGGACTTCTTTGGAGACTTTAGAACCGTTGATGTTCATATAAGCAAACTCAGAGAGAAAATCGGGAGCGAATTCATAAAAACTGTGCGGGGAGTTGGGTACAAACTCGTTATCCCGGAGGATGAGAAGAGTTGAACCGTGATTTTAAAACGATATTCGACAGCCTTTCTGATGGCATATTAGAGGTTGATGAAACTCTGCGGATTATTGATTGTAACCGTGTTGCAGAGGGATTGTTTGGTGATGTTTTAGGGAAATCTATCGACGAGGTTCTTAAAGTTCCCGGAGTTTTCGAGATTGCGGAGTGCCTGTTGAATAAAGAGAATGGCGAGTTTCAGGTTGAACTTTCAGCAGAAAGCTCCACGAAATACATGATTATAAAGATCAGGAAGAATTTCCTGATTTTAAAAGATATTACCGAAAAGAAGATTCTTGAAACTGCTAAAACAGATTTTGTGAACTTCTTCGTTCACGAGATTTCTACACCTCTGGCTGTGGTGAGTGGTTATGCGCAGCTTATTTTCGACAGAAAAGATGAGATCCCGCCCGAACTGAGTGAAGCAGCCTCTGGTATCCTCAAAAGCTCGGAAAGATTGTCCAAACTAATTGAAGAACTTGGAGAACTTGCCAATATTGAACTGGGTAACTATGTGGTGAAAAGAGAAATTATCCATCTAAAATCCTTGATAGAAGAGATTATAGAGGATTTTGAGACGAAGATCAAAAGAAAAAAACTGAAGATAAAAACACTTGTGTCCCCGGAACATTACGTAGAATCCGATTCTTTATTGCTTTACAGAATTCTTGCCAATCTGGTTTCAAACGCCGTGAAATACTCCCTCGATGGTGGGAACATAGAAATTAATGCAGTAGAGAAAGATGATGAAATCCAGATATCGGTCAAGGACGAAGGAATCGGAATCGAAAGGGATGAAATTCACCGGATCTTCGAAAGGTTTTACCGGGGAACAAATGCAAAGAAACTTTCGATAAACGGTCTCGGAATAGGTTTATCAATAGTCAAGCACGCTTCAGACCTCATCGACGCAAAAATTCAGGTAAAGTCACTTCCTATGCTTGAAACAGTTTTCACCTTAAGGCTTCCCTCAACAGGAAAAAAGTAAAATACAGAAAAAGAAGTCAATGACAGTCTTTTTCTGATCCTTTAAGTTTTTCGATAGCATGGGGAATAGCATTTATTATAGCGTTGAGATTTTCTTTAACAGCTTTTGGGCTGCCCGGGAGATTAACGATCAAAGTTTCGTTACGAATTCCAACCACTGCCCGGGAGATTGAACCCCTGGGTGTATGTTTAAGTGCTTCCATAACCATAGCGTATTCCATCCCCTGAATCCTCTTCTCAATCACTTTCAAAGTAGCATCTGGAGTTACATCTCTTGGTGACACACCTGTACCGCCGCTAGTGATTATAAGATCGACTTTTCCTGAATCAGCAAGTTCTTCCAATTTACTTTTTATTAGCTCCAGTTCATCAGGGAGGATTTCTGTTCCGATCAATTCGAAGCTCGCATTATTAATAACACTCTTCACAGCTTCGATACATTCGTCTTTCCTCAAACCTTTATATGCTTTATCACTCAAAACAAGGATAAAGTATCTGATTTTCACTTTTCATCGCTCCCTCTCTTCCAATCCCCGCTTTTGCCGCCGCTTTTCATCAATAAGTAGATATCTGCTATGACCATTTCTTTGTCAACCGCTTTGGCCATGTCATAAATAGTCAATGCAGCGACAGAAGCTGCTGTTAACGCCTCCATTTCGACTCCGGTCTTTCCAACGGAACTCGCCGTTGTGAAGATTTCAACAGCAGAACGGTCTCTGTCAATTTTGAACTCGACAGACACATGAGTCAGAGAAATATTGTGGCACATGGGAATCAGCTCCCAGGTCTTTTTCGCAGCCATTATCCCGGCTATTCTGGCGGTTGAGAATACGTCTCCTTTGGGAAGCCCATTTTTTACGATCAGCTCGAGGGTTTCTGGCCTCATTTCTATTCTTCCATAAGCTTTGGCTGTTCTTTTTGTATTTTCTTTGGCAGAGATATCCACCATCTTTGCATTGCCCTTGTCGTCCATGTGGCTTAGTTTCATAGTTATCCTCCCATCCTGTTCATGCCATTGCTCTGAGTTCTGTTGAGCAGTTCGTGTCTTAAAGGTTTTAAGCTAATAGCATTATAAATATTTTTCTTAACTTCATCGGATCTTCGGCTTTTTATTGCGCCTTTCAAAGAAACATGATAATCATAGGCCAAACATGGAAACAGTTTTCCATCGGCGGAAAGCCGGAGCTTGTTGCATCCGTTACAAAAGTTATGGGTAATAGCAGTGATAAAGCCTACAATTGTTCCTCGTGAGGTTTTATAATACCTGGCAGGGCCATAACCTATTCGAGTTTCTATTTGGATAAAATCGTTTTCGTGTAGTAATTCCAAAACTTTTTTATATGGAATGAAATGACGGTTGTTGTTTTTCCCTATTGGCATCTCTTCAATGAACCTTATAGGTACTCCAAGCTTTTCAGCGTACTGTACCAGTTCCGGAATCTCATGGAAGTTCATCTGTGTTATCACAGTATTGAGTTTGACCTTTATGCCAACAGAAATGGCTTCATCGATTCCCTTCAGAACTTCTTTGAGATTCCCGCCACGGGTTATCCGGAAGAAAGTTTCACTATCGATTGAGTCGAGGCTTACATTCACCTCCCTCAAACCCGCGGAATAGAGTTCAAGAGCAAGTTCCTTCAACCTTGAACCGTTTGTAGTCATAGCACAGCTCCCAAAAGTTTCTGAAACGATCGAAACAATTTCAAGGAGATCACTTCGTAGTGTTGGCTCTCCACCGGTAAGCCTCAATCTCTTAAAACCAATTTCTTTGAATATCTGTACAGCAAAGCGGATATCATCAAGGGTTAATAGCTCTGATTCTGGTAAAAAAGAGGTGTTTTCAGGCATGCAGTAGAAGCACCTGAAATTGCACCGGTCCGTGATTGAAAATCGGAGATAATCAATATTCCTTCCAATTTTATCCTTCAGCTCTTCCTTCATATTTTCACCATCTAATCTCTTCTTTCCATAAGTTTTTTAATAAGCATCAGGGTCATGAGAGAGAATCCGACAAGAACCAGAGACTGCAGATTTGCTGCTTCCCTGTCGCCTGCCATAGCATTGTTGTAAATTGATATAGGAAGGGTTTCGAAAAGCCCGGCGACCATCATAGTTGCACCGAATTCTCCTATAGCTCTTGCAAAACTCAAAAGGACACCAGAAACTAACCCTTCTCTAGACAAAGGTAATATGATCTTTATAAATATATCGTACTCACTTGCGCCTGTAATTTTCGATACTTCCAGAAGATCGCCTGGGATCTCCTCAAGGGCTGTTTTGAAGCTCCTTACCATGAAAGGTAGAGAAACAAATGTCTGGGCAATAATAACAGCGGGAAGGCTGAACATTATTTCGATCCCAAAAATTGAAAGGGGTTTTCCAACAAGTCCATATCTTCCGAAAGTTAGTAAAAGCAGATATCCAGTAACACTTGGAGGTAAAACAAGCGGTAAATTCACCAGAGTATCCAGAACATCTCTAAAAGGAAAATCTTTGAATACAAAAAAATAAGCTACGGGAACTCCTAACGCAAAAACAATCAACGTCGTAACCGTGGCTGTTAAAAGGCTTATTCCTAGCGGTTTCCACGAAGTCATCAGTACTTCAAGATGAACTTCCGAAGTCGCTATATTCACCAAAAGAGCTATAAGAGGCAAAATCAGTATTAAAACTGCAAGAATCATCCCTATTAATATAGAAACCTTGAAAAAATTCATTTAAGCACCACTTTCAACTTTTTCATTTTTTGATTTTTACAACCACAAGTTCGTTCTCCGCAAAAATAGTATAGCCTTCAATAAATTCTTTCTCTTTAAGTATTTCCACCATCTTTATGTTCGCTGAAGCGAAGACGTCAGCTCTTGCCCCGCTTTCAATTTTCTGTTCCAGAGCCCCGGAACTTCCGAAATTCAGAACTACTTTGCACCCTGTAAGCTCCTCAAAACGGGCCCCAATTTCTTTAAAAGCTTTTGTGAGAGAAGCAGCCGCATATACAATGATTTCACCAAAAAGTGGAGTAGAAACGAAATCTCCTTCACCACTTTTCGGATTGTGGAATCCATATTTTGACAAAATAGCTCTACCTTCTTTCGAGTTCAGGAATTCCAGGAACTTTTCACCTTTCTTTTTGTTTCCATCGGAAAGTAATGCAATAGCGTATATTGCTCTTACTCGAACATTCTCTGGTATTTCAATGACCTCGAGTTTTTCTTTTTTTGAAAGAAAATCTGTTCTATATACAAAACCCGCATCCACTTCCCCTGAAAGGACTTTTTCAAGAACAGCTATAACGTGTACCTCTTTTGAAACCACGTTATTCATAATCTTCTCCGCCAGGGAAGGCGATTCCTTCGAAAGATTTTCAAGAAGTTTTAAGGTGTACATACCTGCAGGAACGTGTTCGGGGTTTCCAATAGATATCCTCACACCTTCCTTGGCAAGATCTTCAAATGTATTGATTTCCACACGTTTGCTTTTGCAACCCGTTACGATAAGCATCAAAACGATTGTAAGAAAGAATATGATAGTTTTTTTCATAGCGTTCTCACCAATCGAATCTGTAATATTCCCGGATTTCGCCTGCTTTTATTCCTTCACCGGGAGGCAGTGCAATGATTCCATCAGCCTTTCTGAAGGGAGATATCAGCATAGATTGTCCTGGAATTATAGTGGCACACATTTTCCCATCTTTTTTAAACACTTTCACAAAGAAAAAACGTTCCCGTCGCATCTTAGCTTCGACTTCATCCTCTATCTTCACCATCCCGGCAGGTACGGGAAGAAAATCTTTTTGGCCTGCCAAACGTTTTAAAATCGGGAATAAAAAGAGGTAACTACTCACAATAAATGATGAAGGCTTACCTGGCAAGCCAAGAACAGGTTTACCATCACATACTCCGAAAACAGTCGGTTTTCCGGGTTTTATCCACGTACCGTGATACCTAACTTCTCCCAATGAAGAAATAGCTTTTGTTGTAAAATCCTTTTCACCGACGGAGCTTCCTCCAGAAATAACCACCACATCGTTGTCCTTGAGAGCTTCTTTAATACTGCTTATCAGCGAATTGAGGTCATCTACAATCTGCGCGGTCCTTCTGGCTTCTACTCCAGGAAAAAGATTTAGCCATGAAACCAGAGTATGGGTGTTTCCATCTCTAATCTGGGTTAGTTCCTTTGCACTTTCCGGTTCGACTATTTCATCGCCGGTAGAAATCACTGCTACTTTAACTTTTCTGAAAACTTTTATAGTTGTTATTCCGAGACTTAATAGGGTATAGACATGTCCAAAATTGATCCTTTCTCCTTTTTCAACAACTATTTCTCCTTCCCGTATATCTTCGTCGTATCTGACAAGGTTTTCCCCAGGCCGAACCTCTGCATATATTTCAACAGTATCTCCAATTTCCTTTGTACTTTCAATCATCACACAGGCATCGGCTCCATTAGGGACAAAACCACCTGTCGGGATTTTGACAGCCTCACCTGAGGTAATTTCACCTTTGAATGCTTTTCCCATCTCCACCTGTCCCTTGACCTTTAACACCGCCGGAGTCTCAAAACTGGCTCCAAAAGTATCCTCTGCCTTCACTGCGTAACCGTCGAAAGTAGATTTGTTGAAACCGGGTAAAGTTTCTCCAGAAAGAACGTCTTGAGCACAGATTCTTCCTAAGGCTTCCCGAACATCCAGTATTTCTACAGTCGAAATAGGTGAGAGTTTCTTGACATAGTTCGCATATATTTCTTCTCGAGGAACGAACTTCATATATCTTCCAGTCATTTTATCACCGCCGCATTCTTTTCTGAAATTTCGAAAATCACACTATCTCCCACAGAAATCTCGCCGCCTTTAATAACTCTCAGAAAGATTCCCTCACGAGGCATCACGCAGACCCCTGTTTGACGGGAAATCTCACAGCCGTTGTGGCATTGCTTACCGATCTGTGTGACTTCCAATACAGCTTCACCAATTCTTACTCTTGTACCAAGAGGAAGTTCATGAAGGATTACGCCTTCAACAGTGAGATTTTCGGCGAAGTCTCCAAAATCAATTTGAAGGCCCATAGCCCTCATCTTTTCGATACTGGAAAGTGCTAACATGGATACTTGCCTGTGCCAATCTCCGGCGTGAGCATCTCCTTCGATACCGTGATTCTCGATGAGAACAGCTTTTTGGACAGGAACTTTCTTCATCCCTTTTTTTCTGGAAATATTTATGGAAAGAATCGAACCCCGTATCATCTTTACCTCCAGTCAACAAAAAATCAGGATCATATACTGACATTTTAATTATATCTTAGCTGATATCTTACTTACCCTCAAGGGCTTGGGCAGTTCCCATTAAATACACCTAAGTAGGAGAATCAGGAAGATTTTTCGATATCGTAAGTTTTTGTGTGTTTCCAGTGGTAAAGATAAAGTCGAAAACAGTATATTTCTCGCTCCCAAAGTCACAGAATATAACTCTTTATGCTGATAACGAACTTGTTAAGCCTTACAGGAAATTCAACGAAGCATTGAAAGAAGACCAGATTAGTAACTGGAATATCTTAAGATCATTTTCAAAGAAAGTGCCAGGAGTAGAAGACTTACTACACCTACAAACAGGAAGGCGGTAGGATATCTCAATCTTTCGCTGAGCAATCCGAAAAGCGGGAAAAAGATGATCATACTCAAGCTGAACCCCATGCCGATCACCGAATTGGCGGTTGCTCTGTGCTCCGAATCGATCTTTCTGTTCACATAGTATCCCATCAGTGTATCGACTACGTTCATGACATTAGAAGTCACAAGCATTACAAGGATTGAAAGTGCGATTGGGAGATAACCATAAAACATCAGAGGAACCGAAAAGGTAACGATTGATAAGAGAAGGACCTTTTCCCTTCCAATAAGATCATCAAGCTTTGGAGCAAATTTTGCAACGAAGATCCCGATAATCGATCCGACGGTAAACCATACACTTACCTGAAAAGGGCTCAAGCCCCTGCTCTTGAAATAAGTCTGGGAGTAAAAATATACAGTGGAAGAGAAAAAGGAGATGGAAACCCAGAAAATCGTCAGCCAGCGCAGAAACTTCGTCTTGAGTATCTGCGCCACTCCGTTCTTTACGATACGAAAATAGCTTCTGTTTTTCTCTGATAAGATCCTGGGTGGTTCATAAAAAGAACTAACCAAGAAAAAGTATAAGCTTCTTGAAACGATCGCACCGATATAAACCGCATTCCAGTTAATTCTAGAGAGCAGGCCGCCCGTCATATTCGAAGTTAATTCTCCGATTATCAAAATCGCCATAAAGGTTCCTATGGCTTTCTTGAAGTTTTTCTCGATGCCGAGCACCTTGTAAGTATCGTATATGAGAGCGGTATCGGAACCTGAAATGAATGTCATGGCAAAACCAAAAACAAAGAAAGCTATGATGAAGTCATAAAAAGAATTCCCGAAAAGCATGAGAGTGTAAGTTACTATGTGTAGAAAAGCTCCGATCTGCAGGGAGCGTTTCCTTCCGAAATAGTCGCCGACTGCTCCGGTTGGGATCTCAAAGATAAGAGAACTTATGTGTAGAACGCTTTCACATATTCCGATTTCCCAGAGCGAAAGCCCTTTACTCTGCATATAAAGAAGCCAGAGTACATTATCAACTCTGATTTGTGTGAGAAAGTGGTATATGTAAAACAGAGGAATGTTTCTTTTCAGCTTGCTTTCGACGTTTTGGCACATGGCAGCATTATATCACAGGGTCAAGAGTTCTTCAAGCCGCTTTATAACACCTTTTCCATCAATACCAATTCTTCTTTTCCCACTTTCAAGATAATGCTGTCAACTTTGTCTAAAATTTTGAAACCATGCGAAAGGAAGAAAGAAGTCGGCCCGTTGGGATTAGGCGTTTGCCTACCAGCGATGACGTGAAGTTTTTTGTAACCGCGGTTGCGAAGATAGTCTATAAGATGCTTAAGAAGCTGATCTCTATAGTCAAACCCATCTTTATTATAAGGATAAATACAGGTTATAAAGGCAATTGCTGGGTCTTTCTCTGGCAACGGGTAAGGAACAAGAGGAGCAGGTAAAAACTCCACAGCACCCACAACTTTTTCATCCTTATAAGCGATAAAGCCCAGCTCTTTCTCGGAAGATTTGCTTTTGATCATGGATGCCCACGCCTGTTTGTTTTGACAGCCATCAGTCCCATTACCTGGAATGCATAAAGAACAGGTATCTATGATGTTATCAACCGTAAGGGGCTCAATCCTTTCAGCTAGTGTTTTAGGGCTTGGTGCCCGCTGAATTGTGGGTTTAGCTGTAATTCCTTCTCTCGCAATTTTTACCAACTTGTTAGCTGAAATAGGTGACGGTAGCCTGATTTTGCCGTCTATGATTGTCATAAACGGAAAGAATAAACGATAGCGCTCCGCTAGTTCAGGTTTCTTCATTACGTCAACCACTTCGATGGTTCCGTCGACCCTGGCAGCCGCGGTTTTTGCCTGCTCTATCATCCACGAATGCAATGGGCATTGACCGCCAAAATGCAGAAATAGAAATCTATGGCTCATTCCTTGCCTCCGGAAGTGCTCTCAGAATGGTTTGATCACTTTGACAACACTTTCGATAACCTCAAATCCTTCTTTATTATAAGATAAAATGTTTCCTGAACGATCCACAAGCTCGGCTTCCATAAGATATTTCCCCGGTTCCATTGAGGCGATTAGTTCTTCTGCTTTTTCGAACTGTATCTTGAATGGACTGTTCTTTTTTTGCAGTAAATCCCTCGTATCAATGACCTGTGAAACACTGTCGGGTGGTATATATGCGATATTTGTTCTTATTACTTCGAATCTGTTTCCGTTGTTTAAATAGATTTTCAGAGTAACATCTTTCAGTTCTTCGAGAGTATCGTTAATGACGTAAACGTCACCGAGAGGAAATCTGTCCATTCCTGTTCTCTCAACCTTTTCTCTTGTTAGCACCATAGAAACGAGAATAGGTTGAAATGCTATTTTGAGGGCTTCATACCCTTTTTTTGGAATTCGCCAATAGTCAACAACAGACCATGTTATACCATGCCATGGATCAACGAACATGAACTGGAAAATCCCCGTTATGGGTTTGTACTTTGCCCTTCTATAAACCTCGATCGCAAATTTCAGCAATTTATACTGGTATTCCTGGGAATTACGTATGAATTCTTCTATATTGTTTCCCATATCTATTCTAGCAACATTGAAAGTTTGATCGTACTGAAAGTTGTGATATGCCCATTTATCCCAGTCCGGTGGCCAGACATCCTCACCGACAGTTTTTTTCAAACTCTCCAGTACTGGCAAAGCTTGAGCACCAAATTCAGAAGGCAAGGGTTTTCCTAAAAGGGCAGAGAAATCCCGGTAATGTCCCCAATACCAGCCTGGGTACGGATGTTCGCGAAAGTCAGAAGCTTCCTTTATATATCTACTCGCATCTGCTTTTTTAAGTACAGCTGCAAGCAAGGGAACTGTTTCATAACGATTGTGGGTGGGTTCGTTGTGAGTACAATATACACATATTGACGGATGGTTGTGTAAGAGTTTTGCCATGGCTACGATTTGTTTGGTTGCTTCTTCTGCGAATTCAATATCCTTGGAGTACCCCCATTGAAGTGGGAAATCCTGCCATACGAGTATTCCTGCTTTGTCCATGACCTCATAGAATACAGGATTTGTTATGTGGGCATGAACGCGTACCGCGTTTACATTAGCTCCTTTTAATAATACAGCGTCTTTAAGGGCTCTTTCTTTTGTATATGTTGAGATATATTCTTCTGGTATTATATTCGTGCCTCTTGGAAAGAAGGGTTTGTTGTTGAGAAACCATCTTTCGTTTATTACCTTGAATTCCCTTATTCCGAAACAGGTGCTCACATTTTCCCCGCGGAGTTGTAGATTTATTCCATATAGATAAGGAGTGCCTCTATCCCAGGTGTTCCACAGGTATGGATCTTGAATATCCACAACGAAAGATAATGTATTTTCATGACTGTTGAGTTCGACAATTTTATATCCTTCCGTTGAATCCTTTTGGTTGTGAAGGGGATATATCTTGAAAAACAGCTTTTCCGATGTGCTTCCACCCTTCCAATCAAAGTCGACCTCGATTGTAAGCCTTGCCTTTTTTTCTTGAGAGTAGAATGGGGGTGATTCTTGGGGTATCAAGAAAAAGTTCGCTGGTGCTTTTGAGCATAACGGAGTTCCATATTCCCCCGGTCCCATGATCCTGGCCGTGTACCAGACTATTACCACCTGGCCTGCAGTCGTGCTGCCCGAAAACGCCTCTGATGCTTGTTTTATGATGTGGCCACACTGATCCTGGTTCTTCTTTTTCGCATGAAACCTTGACTAAAAGCTGGTTCATCGGTTTCAAATAATCCGTTACCTCGAATTTGAATGGGTCAAAATAGCCTTCATGATTTCCGAGATAATGGCCATTTATCCATACATCTGTCTCGTAATCGACACCGTTAAATATGATCCAATGCCTCTTTCCTTCTTTTGGGGTTTCGAAAGATGTTCGAAACCATACTGTTCCGCTGTAATTTTCAAGTCCTTCTTTCTCCCAGTTTGAAGGAATTCGCATCTTTTCCCAGCCTTCTTGAGGCAAATTGGTTTCATCGTATACTTTGGCCGAGTCAGGTAGAAATTCCCATACACCATCCAATAACATAATCACTTTATCCCTTCCCTCCTACTCTAATTGCCATAGCTCCACGAATGCGTTCAGCAAAAATCAAATAAATTATGATTGTCGGAAGTGCTGATATGACAATAGCTGCATTCAGCAAACCATAATCTGTTTGGAAGGTTCCACTGAATGTTGCTACAGCCCGCGGTATGGTAAAGTTATGCGGTGATCTTATGAACACAAGTGCAAAAAGGTATTCGTTCCACGAGTTTATTACTTGCAAAATAATAACAGTATAGAGGGCAGGTTTTGCGAGAGGAAATATTATTTTCCAGAAGGTTTTCCATGTACCAAGCCCATCTACCTTTGCAGCATCTTCGAGATTTCGAGGCAACCCTATATAGAATGATCGCATTATTGCAACGGAAAGTGGTAATCCAAAGGCTATATATGGAAGGACAAGTGCCCAATAACTGTCAACCAGATTAAGACGACTAAGAAGCTTTAACAGCGGAATAAGTGCAGTAACCGGAGCAACAAACAACCCCGAGATGAAAAGTGCGTACAATATTCCCCGCCATTTAAAGGTAAGACGCGCAATAGGGTAGGAAACCATTGCAGCCAGGAAAGCCACTCCTATAACCGAACACCCGGTAACTATGAGAGAGTTCAATAGGGCCTGCCCCATTTTAGCTTCTTTCCAGGCATTATAAAAGTTGTTCCATTTCAACTCCTTTGGAAAGGAGTAAGGGTTCGTGATAATTGAGGCATTATCTTTTAATGAACTTACAAAAACCCACGCTATGGGATAGAGTATAACTACCGCATAGGTTATGAGGAAAAAGTAGAGTAGAGTTTTCTTAAGCATTTCTATCCCCCCTTGCAAGCCGCGTGAGTGCGGACTGGAACCACACGGCAGCTACACACAGCAAAAATATGACAACCGCAATCGCGGAACCGTAACCAACTTCCATGTTTCTAAAGGCCATTCTGTACAGATGAGTGGTTACAACCTCTGTAGCGTGATAGGGTCCACCACCAGTCATAAGCCAGATGAGGTCGAAAGATTTGAAAGATCCAGTAACACATAAAACTATCGCCACGGCGATTATCTCTTTTAACATTGGAACAAGTATCTTTATTCCTATTTTCCAGTTGCTCAGTCCATCTACTCTTGCAGCGTCGACAACATGTTGAGGAACAGCTTTGAGTCCTGATGTGAACATCACTATATATAAACCTATGTAAACCCAGTTTATAGTTACAAAAACGGCAAGCAATGCCCATTCGGAAGTTCCCAGCACAGGTAACGGGATACCGCCAATTGCCATTAAAAAGCGAGGAAGAAGGCCTATTAAAGCATCGTATATCCACCATTTCCATATCAAAGCGACAACGACCAGCGAAATGTTCATGGGTAAAAAGAAAACCCCCAGGTAGAACCGCGAACCTTTAACGCCAAAGTACAATGCACAAGCTACGAATAATGCTAAGGGTATCTGGATAAATATTGAATTGAGTGCGAGAAGGATCGTGTGCCACAATGAAGTCCAGAAAACCTCATCTCCCATGAGGCGTACATAGTTATCAAAGCCTATCCATTTTCCCTTTGCGGTGATTCCCTGCCATCTTTGAAAACTATAAAAGAATATCTCGATATTAGGTAGTACGAAGAAAAGAAAGAAGATCACAAGGGCAGGCAGGGACAACCCTAACACTGCCCATAGCTGAGATTTTGATTTTGGAATCATGCCTGCCCTCGTCATTTAAAACACCCCTTTTATTTAGGGAAGTATTCCGTCCTTATAAAGTTGCATTGCCTTTTTTTCCTGCATTAATGCTGCTTCTTCCGGTGTCAATTTTTTAGCAAAAAGACCAGCGACAGCGTCAAGATGAGCACTTGCAAAAGCTGGTGGTGATGCCTGATCGTAAGCCATTTGCAAGAAGGAGGCTTTTCTCATTAGTCTGATTTGTTTTTCGACAACGGGATCGTAAGAACCTTCTGGAAAGATCCAACCGTTGAAAACAACAATATTCTCCAACGGTTTTAACGAATTCTTTTATGTTTTCTGG
>NZ_JGCK01000039.1:0-6031 GCF_001639905.1 Kosmotoga sp. DU53
ATCGAGCAGCAGTGTTTTGTGCTCAGACCTGGGAAAAGAAATCTCTTCACACATAGAATTTAGAAGTTGTGGTATATTAGTTGTGGGCATGGGAAACCTCCATATGTTGTGTTTGGCTTCACAACTAATTTACTAGGTTCCCATGCCTTTTTCAATGACCTGTATTTCCTCTTTCTTCTAAGTGCATAGTTTGGGGAAAACGTTTCTCTCAAAGCAAGCGAAAAAGTATCTTGATAAATTACCAAAAAATATACGTGAGAAAATCGTTTCAGCTATAAAAAACATTCCCCTCGGTGATGTTAAGCCGCTAAAGGGTAAGTATCAGGGATTTTATAGATTACGTGTCAGTAATCACCGTATTCTATTCAAACGTGAAGACAATACGATTTATGTTTACAGGATAGATGTGCGAGGAGATGTGTATAAATAGAATTAAGTATCCCAGATCCTGGTAAGAGTTATCCACTAAAGTGTATTGAAATCTTTCCTAAGCCCATGGAAGAGGAAGTGTCCCCCCAACAGTTATGAAAATCTCGAACTATTCGGAAATGAAATAAGGCTATTCCCAGGCTTTTTTGACAATCTGAAGGGCTTTATAAATCATAGGATCAGCTTTGCCAATTATCCAAGATATTTTTCCCTCAAGACTCACATTTATGGGAATATCCGGCTCTATATGGCTTCCTTCCTCGAGAAGTAAAATCCTAGCTGATAGATTTGCATTGTATTTTTGATTGACGTTTTCTATATTTTATGATCGATGTAGATACAACATCCTCTGGAAATATCTGTGATGCAATTGGTACTACCCAATCACCTCAACTCCTCAAGAATGTAAAAATTACCACCTGCATCTCCATCGAAGATATATTTTCCCACCTTGTACGGTGCCCCTCCTACTCTTCCTCGTCCGTCTTCGTATTCATACATCCAGATTAATTTTCCATCTTTTGCCGAATAACACCTTATCTCAGGGCCCCAATTATGTACGTATATTCTTCCGCTTTCTTTGTCTAAATAAACATCATCGGCAGAGTACCTTGTCCATGCCTTCCATACCACATCCCCATTCTCTGTGTCTAACGCATATATATACCCTGCTGGCCTCATCAATATCAACTTGTCATCATATATTTGCAATCTATTCCCAAATCCCCAGTTCACTGGATGAACACTGCTGTCATCTGGGAAATAACGTCTCTTCCACACTACTTCACCGGTATCTCTTTTCAATCTTAGAACAAGTCCAAACCATGTCGCTCCATATACACTGTCTCCACATACCACCGGAACTGTATAAAAGTCATCTCTGTGCTCACTCCTAACCTCATATTTCCATACCACCTTACCCGTTTCCATATCTATAGCATAAAATACCGGATTGTAACCATACACCTCCTCAAAATCTCTGCTGCCTACATATAACAGTCCCATTTCCTCATCTATCACCGGATCCGTCGCTTTCGGTGCTAATATCCTTTCGCTTTTCCATATTTCTCTTCCATTTTCGCTATCAAGCTTTATTACTGTACTATACCCATCCCTCATATATTCGACTGCATACAAAAATCCATTTTGCAAAGCCATTCCATTATCCGGTGAGCCGTCTTCAAGTAAATATTCCCAGGTTATTTCACCTGTTCTTTTGTTCAAAGCTAATATTGCTGAGCTTGCTTCTTTCGATGCTACTCGAATAATATATATATTGTCTCCTCCAAGCTCTATGTCAAAAACCCTTTTATTATCCGATCTTATTCTTCTATCCCATAATAATTTTTTTCGATTTATATCAATAGCTGCTACTAATTCTTCTCTTCCTCTTGTATAAACAACTCCAGTTTCTTCATCGTATATACATTCTGACGGATGCGTACAAAATGATATTTCAGGCTCAAATTTCAACTTCATATACAACTGCACGTAATTGTTTTCATGCGGCAGAAGCGAAGAACATGAAGAGGCCAGAAAGCATAAAATAATCATCACACTTATTATTACTACTTTTTTCATTTTTTTCTTCCTCCCAACCAAAGGCGGGGGAGTACCCCGCCTTATTTATTGCTGCTCATTATCTAGAATTATGTCTATTATATCCGTAAGCCTTTCACTAACCTCGGTATTCGTAGCAGTTTCTGTCAGATGGTTCGCATCTGGTGCTGGTTTGGGTTCTATATATCTCGCTCCGGGTGATACAACATCCTCTGGGAATATCTGTGATGCCACAGGTACTACCCCGTCACTTTCATCTGATCCCACTACCACATTGTCCCATGCAAATTGTATCCCATAATCGGGATTCAAATACCCTCCTCCTGCCACATATAGCGCTCCTACACAAAATCTGTGAACATTCCAAAAACTCGTTGCCATGTACCACGCCCCCGTTACCAAATACGATACACTCAGTGTTTCACACATATTCTCTGTGAATTTCATGTTTTCTCCAACTTCCGTACTATCTTGACTTATTGTTTCCAGCAACTCCGTTATCTTTTTCTGTTCCCCGTATATGGAGGCATAGTAAATGGTTCCTCCTTCCCCATTTGCAGGCAAATTGGTATCCGCTAAGCGTTCTAAAAATGTACTTCCTGGTATCATTTCCTTCATTATTGTTACATTCGCATTTTTCCGTTATAACTGAAACAAGGGGAGGGTTTTATCTAACGGCAACCTTCAAATGAGAAAAACTCTATTTAATGCCTAAATGAGGGCACATAAAAAATCGCATCCAATAAAAATTTGTTTTTTCACGAGAATACACTAAAGTTCATTTTCATCAATGGTAGAACATATCATTTCTGACTCGTGTATGCGATTAATATCTTTCCTGACGTATAATGAATGCTTAGCCATGTTCGGGGAAGTTCTTTCTTTAGAATGACTTTGTTTTGTGCAATGTCGTACAGAATCAATTTTCCTTGAGTTTGATCTGCAAATCCTACAACCGTCTCATTAACAAAAAACGGGGAGATTATATCCTGCCATTCAGGTATAACATCTAATTGAGGGGAGTTATAACTCTCTATCTCGTAACCTTTATCTTTGGGAGTAGCAATGGCTAGCTTGTCTCCAAATCGCAATGCAAAGCATATTTTTCCGCTATCGCTCCAATCGCAGATGGGTGAAAGGGGAGGCATTGTATAAACATTCGTAGAAACAGGTGCATCAGAACCCGTTTTCATGTCAAGAACATGAAGTTCCGTGCGATGATCATTTACAACGGACCATGCAATCTTACTTCCATCTTTTGAAATGCTTACATCAAAACTGGACCTTGGTTTATTTGAAGTGACTATTTTTGCGAAGTTGTTTTTGTAGTCGTATTCGACCAGGTAAATCGGGCTTTTTTGCAGATAAAGCGGACCTTGGGAAGTTTTCCAGGAATAACTTTCCAGAAAGAACACACTGTTCTTGAAGATGTCTGCTCCATAAATAAGTATGAAATCAAAGTTCGGAATTCCTTTTACTTTTTTCTTGTCAATGGTTATAAATTCCTTCGGGTTCTGGATGTTTGTTACATAAAACTTTGCAGGATCCAAATCGTTGTAAATAACGATATTTCCAAAAGGATCGCAGTTTACCCTGGTACGAGACCATGGATAATCTGTGTATCTTAAAACATCCAGATACACAAAGGAAAAATCGCTCTGTGCTGAAAATAATGTAACTGTAGAAATAAGCATGGATAAAATGAAGAAAGCAACAAACAACCTTTTCATTCAAATCACCTCGAATTTTTTGTAATTGAGTTTACATTGCACGCAGTTTGCAAAATTGTTGTAAGTATATTGTCTAAAATATCATCAAGAGTTGTGCTAATTCTAAAACTGTTTGGATGTATAATGCTCTTTTCCTCAGCATTTTTTCTGCTTCACTAAAATAAGATAGGAAAACATTGGGGTCCCCGTTCAGCGGAGGGTTGCATGTGCTTATAAGATCTTCATATTCATCTCGATAAACAAGTAACTTTTGGTACAGAATTCGCAAGTTGTGCTCGTAAGTCATTTGAGCTTTTTCCATTTCTTTATCGTTTGCTGTTAAGTGATCATTAAAATCTCTAACACGGTTCAATCCACCAATGATGGTATTAAGCGAAAGTTCGAGATCTTTTCCTTTGCTAATGTCTATTGAAAGATTAATATTACCTGGCAAATCTAAAAGGTTTATGCGTATTCCATACGAAAATTCAATTGTTCCACTATCGAATGTGTTGCTCATTCTGTTCAAGTCTACAAAAAAACTGACAGCATCCATTATTCTACTTGTTTCTCGCTCAAGTTCAAGTATTCTAGCATTTTTTTTAGTTAAAAGCACATCTGGAGATTTTGGGATATTTGTGTTAGCCATTAGATTATGAATTTTGCTCACCAATTCATTAAAGTAATCTGAATTTATTAATTCTTCGCCAATCAAAATATTCTTGTTTTGGGGAATGCCTAGCATATTCTTTAGATCGAATTCCATTTCTTCCATTGTTATTTTGTGCTTTTTTATTGCATACGATATTTCACGGATTGTTTCTTTTGGAAACGAATTTTGTTGTATTTGCGCCAATAGTGTTTCATACATAGATAGTAAAGACTTTTCGTTACTCAATAAGCTAAACAAGTTCAAAGCATTCTTTAGGGTTTCTGCAGATGTTTTTTGTGATCTTATTACTTCAACCTCTCTTTTAAGTTCCTGAATAGTGCATCTTTTGTTGACTGCAAGAATAGGTGAAATTGGAATCTGAATGCTCAATCCTAAAGAAAGACTATTACCAGTTGATTGAAAATTTAAAAATGTAGAAAGTCTTGGAGAGAAGAGCGAGATTAGTTCTTGTTTTTTCTCCAGTTCCTTAATATTAGACATTGAAAGTTGATATTGGACGGAATTTTTTAGTGCTAAACTTATTACACCTTTTACGGTTAACCTAAGATATTCAGATTTGCTAATTCCCATCGAAAATATCAAAATAAACATCAAAAAAAGTATTATGAGTTTTCTCATTTTTCTGTCCTCCGTTAGTGATCTAACATGGGTGAACTCAGATACTTACTCAAAGTTTATCTAAGTAATGGGATCAAATGTTGTTTTATGTTCTTCGTAAGTCTCAGATTTATAGAAAAGTCTTTTACTGTCGTAATCTGGTTCACAGACGATATCTCCGTTGTCATACACAGTTATTTTAACTTTCCAATACATATAATAGTAATTGGTTGTAGACTGCCTTTTATAGAGAGTCCATATCATCATAGGTGGGATTGAAACATTATATTCTTTCGTTGTAACAACAGATCCGCTTACTCCTCCGTAAATGTGAAGTAGATCCAGCATATCGGCTCCTAAACTCCATTTCCACGTTTTTGTTACTTCTATTTGATATCTAAAATCCCATGAAATAGAGCTATTGTTCCATTCTCTATCTTCTATAGACCAAGCAGTTGCACCCATAAAAAGTGAGTTTAAATATTTGTACTGATAATCGACATACTCTTCAATCGGTTGGGCTGCAGGACCTCCAATAATGCTAACAGCAATAAAAAGAACAATCAAGAAACACCAGGATTTCCTCATAACATATCGCCTCCTTTTTGAGTAAAATCACACCAAAAGATTAGGATGTTCACCCATGTTAGAGCAAAGTTAATGACTATATCAAGAAATATTCCTGTACCCCAAAAAGGACTACAACCCCGTATTTAGACATCACAATCTTGCTTTACCTCTAACACAACAAGAGATATAAAAATCCGGCTCATATATTTCCAACTATCGATCAGGTAATAATACAGAAACTATCTGTGTGTCTTGATCTCTGTTGAGTTCTTCGAGTTTGGAATTAAAAGAATTTTCTTATGCATTTTCCGCACTGCCCCACTTTAGCTGTTTTCTTGTTACAGCCTATTTCACTTTAGCCTTTTTGTGCAATTCTGCGAGTTTTGTCCATGGCCGGTTGTGATAGAATGAGAATGAGTCAGTTGTCGGCATGCTGGGTTATCACAGGATTTGTGTTTTCTGTGTTAGCATTTGCATCTGTTTCATCAGCAAA
>NZ_JGCK01000028.1:0-3044 GCF_001639905.1 Kosmotoga sp. DU53
GTAATGTAGCTATCCAGAGCTTCTTCCATCCTGTCTATTATTTCTTGTCGAAATGACCCATTAAAACTTGGGATTTTCAATACCCCGATAGAACCATGTAGTTCAAATGATGGGCTTCTTTTTCTTACCGGTTGGGGGACCCATTTATAGTCTTTTGAAGATGCAGATTCAATCTTCAGTGTTTTTTTCCCATCTCTGCGAAGATAGGTGATCTCGAATTCCTCGATTCCCCACCATTCTGGTAGTGCCTGGATGAAGTAATTAACCCGCCAGTTTAAGCTGCTTTCAAGAGTTTCAGAAGATCCATACACTTGCAGCTCTTCAATAATATTCTCAATTGGAATACCGTTGATCTTTGTCACAATGGCTCCGACTGGCAGTTTACAGATTGAATTAACTACCACGGCATACCCGTTTACCCTGCGCAATCTGAAGGGGAAAACCTTGATCTCGGCATCCGTAGGAGGGCATAACATGGAATGTTGATCATGAAGAATGGCTATTAACGGAGCAGCTATCATGTAGAATTCCGACCAGGTCATATCGTGGTCTAATTGAGCCCTTTTCTCTGCCACAAGATTCCAGAATACATCTTCATCTACCTTTAGCCATGGATTGTAAAACTCTGCAACGATTTTGGAGACAAGAAAATCTAAGTCCTCTCTCAACTGCTCGGGAGTAAAAAGCTGTTCGGCTATTGTGAAAGTGGAGATGAGTAAAAGGACTCCTATGAGTATACAGCGAGTTTTATTCACCGCAATCTCCACCTCATATAATATTAGCTGAAACTTTTTTCAATACTTTGGATTTCACACTTATATATCAAAGCTTGTAATGACATGAGTGTGTTTTTCACGGTAAGGCTGAAACAACTCTAATGTTTGCTTGTTCAATTTTTCAGGTGTAATTTTCCATTCTCAAGCTTGTATACTTTGTCGCAAAAGTCCAATATTTCTTTTTCATGGCTGATTACGATACATGTTTTTTTCTTAAGGTATTCCTTTATGAGTTTTATTACGATCTCTCTTTTATCTTTGTCCACAAAAGCGAGGGGTTCGTCTAAAATAAACACTTCACCTTCATTATTAAGCGATCGCCAAAGATTTATTAATTTCTTCTCACCACCAGATAGATTGGAGCCTTTCGAGTATATTTTCTTGCCTAATTTTTCATTTATGAATTCTGCGAGGTTGTTAGGCATGGTTGTGTTTTGAAGAATTAAATCTTTTTCAAGATTTCCAAAAACATATGGATGCTGGGATATCAGAACGATCTTTTTACGCAAAACTTTATTATCGATATTCTTATAATCGATTTGGTTGTAGTAAATTCTTCCGCTATCCAATTGTATTAACTTCACCAAAACATTGGCCAGTGTAGATTTTCCTGCTCCGTTCTCACCGATTACGCCTATTTTTTCTCCCTTTTTAATTGAGAGATTCAGGTTGCTAAAGATCTTTTTGTTTCCGAATGATAGGCAGGCATCTTTTATTGTTAATTCCTCAAAATCATCTAATAATTTATCAATAGAACCGCTATCTTCCTCTTTCAAACTTAGAAATGATCTAATCCTATTCAAAGAGACCGTCTTTTGTTTGAACCTTTTCTGAAAACCCATAAAATACTCGACAGGACTCCACAATCTTGAAAAATACAGGGTAAAAGCTAACAAAGTACCGATGGTTATTTTTTCGCTAAAAACGTAGTTTGCTCCCAGCCAATAAATTAAAAGGTGAGCTGCATTCATAACTCCAACCACAAGTATGAAATCATAAAGAATTTCGTACTTCACCTCTTTTATTTGTGTGGTGTAATAGCTATCGAGTGTGTGAAGAAATTCCGTTTCGAAGAAGCTTTGATGATTTCCAGCTCTAACAGCATAATTATTATTGAGTAGCTCTTCCACCTGACTGTTTATTATCTCTTCGTTTTCTAGAATCTTTTGACTTAAACTCTGTATTTTTGGAATGACAAGTTTGGAAAACAGAACAAATATAGGAAACAAGAGTACCAGCAAAAGGGTTAATAACAAATTCAATTTGAGCATTATAAACAATATAGCGGTTATAAAGAAGATGTTTATGGCAAACGTCGTAAAATCCTCTACAATTAAACTTCGTACCCTACCAACATCATTATTCATCCGTTGTATAAAATAACCGGAATCCCTTTCTATCAAGTCAAGATAAGGTATGTGGTTTATCTTCTTAAATAACTCCATCCGTAATTTGTTGAGAACCTTCACCTCAATAGTATTTTGGAAATAATATCTAAGGGAAAGAAATACGATGAATGCCAGAAACGTGATAGCTAAATAAATCCCATACCTGTTTAACTCATTTATATCACCATGTGTGTTTGCTGTATCGATCAATTTTTTAGATAAAATGGGGATAATTATCAGGCAAACTTTTTGGGATATGCTGAATAGAAAATATAATAAAGCTTCCCATTTGTTAATGTATTTATAAAAGAAAGCCAGAACTTCTCTCATTGGTTTGCTCCTTTTCACTAAAGACTACTAATTATCTATCCCGGATTATTCGGACGAGGAATAACCCCCTTTTTGAACCTCTTTGACAATCTTAAGCGCTTTATCAAGCATGGGATCAGCTTCTCCTATTATCCATTTAATCTTTTCCTCAAGGCTCAGGTTTATGGGAATATCCGGCTCTATATGTCTCCCCTCTTCAAGAAGCAAAATCCTCGCTTTTGATAAGTCTACGCTACAGTTTGTGTTTGGTAATAAATATTCCTGTTGTTTAAACCCAAAATTCGCTGTTTCGCTTGACCTTTCTCCTAGAATCGTTCCAATGCCTTCTCTTACCAAAAAACCAAGAAATATGAGAGTACCGGAAAAAATATCTTCATCCGTTAGAATCCACAGCTTTCCAGAAAACTGTTTCTTCGCAGGATACACATTCACACCATAATCTAAAATAGCGTATTTAACTACTTCCCTTGTATAAGATTTCGCCCCGATTCCTTTGGCCAATTTCGTTGGTTTATCTACAAAATATTGCAGGAGACTCAATACGTTTCCT
>NZ_JGCK01000055.1:0-2841 GCF_001639905.1 Kosmotoga sp. DU53
GGAATTTGTGGCTATGAATGTGTTTGAGAGAGCGGAAGACGTTTACCGGAAATACCAGGTGTACATGGATTTCTATCATAATCTCAGACCACATGGTTCTTTGAAATACATGACACCACAAGCCTTTAAGAAACACTGTAGCATTTCCATGATTCAGTCTGTTAAAGCTTGATCTCGTTAACCCGTGTCTCATTATTGGGGGTCAGACCAATAAAAAACGTTGTGGGTTGTAGGTTGTACGTAAAAAACGAGAAACCGAGAGGGCCGCTGTGCGGCAGATACGAATCCCTTCGGGATTGATCCGAACTCCTGATAAGAATCCGAGAATCCGAGAGTCCGAGAAGGCGAGAAGGCGAAAGAACTGCTGCGCAGTTGATGTGCGCCTGTGGCGGAAAGCAGCTACGCTACTGAAGTGCTTGACTACGTCTTGAAAGCTTCAGACGCTGTCATTCTTTAGAAGTCAACGGATACCTGTCATTCTGGAGATGTCTTATCCAGAATCTTAACCCGCCACTGTCATTCTGGAGATGTTTAATCCAGAATCTGGTTTTCTAAAGTACGAGATCCTGAATCAAGTTCAGGATGACGGGTAGGGAACAAATGTCGAGTTAGGGAGTCGAGAGGCCTCTATGTGTCATTCTGGAAATCTTTAATCCAGAATCTGGGTTTTTTTAAGTACGAGATCCTGAGTCAAGCTCAGGATGACGAGTCAGCATGGCTGGGGTGTGAAACCTGATTATGCCGGTGGTTGTGGAGTGCACTGAAATATATTGAAAATTTAGATAGTTATTTAGTGTATGCTTAGTAGGTTTTTGCCCAAAAACCAGGACAACAAACAAAAGCGACTGGTTTTCTATACCAGTCGCTGGGCCGCTAAGGGCAATTTCTAATCATTTTTGGACCGCTTAGGACACAGTTTTCTCTTCCTTTTCAGCTCTGAAAACCTGGTCTTTTTTATTTTCTACATAGTATTTCTCTGGTATTAGCTCGCCAACTTTCTTTTTGAATCTGTTGAGGTTCTTTCTAGATAGTTTTCCGTAATGCTGCAATATTCCTACAATGAGTGCTGGATGTATTCTTAATTTTTTTGAACAGTCGTTTACCTTTACTTCTGATATGTACCCGTAGCTGCCTTTGAAGTAGTCAAGAATTTGATCTCGTTTTAACCATTCGCCGGCAATGTTATTCGCTTCTACTTCAGCTTCGTTGTCGCTTAAATCTGCAAGGTTATCGATGAATGGTTTTTCATCGTCCAGATGATGGTAGAGGATATGTGCGATTTCGTGAGCTACGGTAAACCAGAAGTTGTCAATCCTGTCGTATCTTTTTGTGTAAACGATTACCGGACCATATTCATCTATATAAGAGGCACCGTCAATACAGGTTTTTTGTAAATGGGGAAGGACCATGAACCTAACACCGGTGTTTTCTAATTCTTCTAGAAATCGTTCTATACCTTCGGGATAAAGTGAGTATTCTGCGATCTGGCACGCCAACTCCTCTAGCTTTTCTTTATTATAGGCATAACCAGGATTTTTTTGCTTTGAAAGCTTTTTTGCCATTAAGAACCAGGTATATGCGTAAAAACCGTTGAAGTTTTGATGTGCTTCAGATCTTCTAAATGCGGGGGCAAGATCTTTCTTTTGGAGTTTCTCTTTTAGTTCCTCAAGGTTCTTCACTCCGAAAAATTCCAAGATTGATTTTTTTACTTTTTCGAAGGAACGGGAGTTATCTATCCAACCTCTTTTTTTCATTTCTCTTATTGGCAGGTATTGGTAAAGAATAGATCGGTCTTCGATCGCTTTGTTTTCTTCGGATTCCAGATTTTCGATCCTTGATCTATACATGTTGTATAAATTCAACCAGGTATTCGGAGTACCACCTATGGCTTTGCTTAATTTAACGGCCAGTTCAAAGGTTATGGGTGTTTTATCTTGTATCAATAGGTTTACGGTTTTTAAAGAAACGCCCATGACCTCAGCGAGATCCTGCTGAGTCCAGCCAAGGTATTCAATTTCATCTTTAATGTGTTTTCCAGGACCTATGATTTTTCCTGGTCTAATTTCACCCATGATTCTCACCTTTATTCATAGTGTTTTGAAATTTCGTCGATTCCAAATATTCCGATTGTGTGTTTATTGTCTATCCACTCAATCTCAATTTCTAGCCGGTATTTTTTGTTGAGCCTTATCGAATATCTGCTATTATAACCAGCGAGTTTCTCGAATTTATAGCTTCTTCTGCTGCGCATAGCTACTATCGTGTCTGCCGCTTTGATAAAGTCAACTACCTCAATGTATTTGTCTATTAGATATTGAGGTAGAGGGTATTTTTTATTTTTCTTGGCTTCTTTATAGAGTTTTTCAAGGTGTTTATTCAGGAAAATTGTTTCCAATTGACTGCCTCCTGAGTAATGCACTTATATTTTACACTTATAAGGTAAAAATGTCAAACCTATTGTTACTTACTACGTATAATTATGAAAACAGATAATGCTCATTCATAATCTACATCTATACATTATTATACCATGCTTTTGCTTCGTCTAAGCCGCTGCGCAGCGATTTAAAACGTTGTGGGTTGTGCGTGACAATCGAGAAACCGAGAAGGCGAGAGTCCGGAGGGCCGCTACGCGGCGGAAGAGCTGAGCTGCGCTCAGGAGGCTCACGACGTTGACGCTCACGAGGTTGAGGCTTGCAGACGCTGAATAAAAGCCGAGAATCCGAGAATCCGAGAGTCCGAGAAAAAACAAGACGCTCGCGAGGCTGTCAGCTGGTGGAGCGACGCTCGAAGACTGAGGCTTGCAGACGCTGAATAAAAGCCGAGAATCCGAGAATCCGA